>NZ_LFRG01000209.1:0-537 GCF_001573875.1 Clostridium sp. ATCC 25772 | reverse complement strand
ATCAAGGAATAATATGATATAATACATAAATTGAGATTAATTTTTTAGGAGGAAATCAATGTTATTATTAGCTGATAAATGGAAAGATTATGAACTTATAGATATGGGTAACGGAGAAAAATTAGAGCGTTGGGGAAATGTTGTTTTAAGAAGACCAGATCCTCAAGTTATGTGGCCGATTGCTGAAGAAAAAGGATTATGGAAAAACCCACATGGACATTATCACAGAAGTAGTAGAGGTGGAGGTCAATGGGAACATAAAAAGAAATATCCAGAAAAGTGGACAATAAGTTATAAAAACCTTAAATTCAATATAAGTCCAACTGGATTTAAGCATACAGGATTATTCCCAGAGCAAGCTGCTAACTGGGATTGGTCAATGGACATGATAAAAAATGCTGGCAGACCTATAAAAGTTTTAAACTTATTTGCATATACAGGTGGAGCAACTGTTGCTTGTGCAGCTGCTGGAGCGGAAGTATGTCATGTAGATGCATCTAAAGGTATGGTAACTTGGGCAAAGGAAAATTTAAAAAC
>NZ_LFRG01000208.1:0-537 GCF_001573875.1 Clostridium sp. ATCC 25772 | reverse complement strand
CAACATACTGAAAATGCAATATTTCGTAGAACTATAATTTGTTCAAAATTTTTCAATTTAATTTTTAGCTTTAGTTTTATTGGTTATTATGGTTCTTATTTAACCCTGTTAACCCATTTATCTATTTCCACAAATGTTTCATTATAGGTTACTTGCCCTCCCATATCTGAAATTCCACTATATGTTAAAACATTTGGATTACCATGTTTTTTCCACCATCCAACATAAATTAAAATTGTATTATCTCCTACACTGTCAGTTATTTTAATTTGAACTTTTATACTTCTATTTTTACTAACTAGTTTTACAATATCATTTTCTTTAATATCTTCTCTATCTGCCATTTCTTCATTTATATACGCTTTTGCTATTTCCTCTTTATCCATCATATGCTGACTAGAAATACTATCTCTGCAGTGATTAGTTAGTAATCTATACTTATTTCTTTTCTCAGATTTTATATATCTAGGAATTGGATTTGCACCATCTAGGATAGCATCGTTTGAATATAGTTCAATTTTTTTTGATGGAGTTTCA
>NZ_LFRG01000207.1:0-540 GCF_001573875.1 Clostridium sp. ATCC 25772 | reverse complement strand
ATATGCAGCTCCATTCGCACAGTCTAACACAACTTTTAATCCATTAAAATCTATATTCACTATAGTTTTTAAATAATCAACGTAATCTCTTACAGCGTCATGTTCATGTATTTTTTTACCAACTTTATCTCCAGTTGGATGTACTTCCACTTTTTCTATATCATCTATATATGACTCTATTTCAAGTTCAATAGAATCATCAAGTTTATATCCATTTTCATTAAAGAATTTTATTCCATTATACTCCACTGGGTTGTGAGATGCTGATATAACTACTCCACAATCTGCATTGTAATGCTTCGTTAAGTATGCAACTCCTGGAGTCGGTATTACCCCAACAGTTATAATATCACATCCAACTGACATAAGTCCAGCTATAAGGGCTGATTCTAGCATATCTCCAGATACTCTTGTATCTTTACCAACTACAACCTTAACCTTATCTTTACCCTTAGTTAAAACATACCCTCCTGCTCTACCTAGTTTATATGCTAGCTCGCAGTTAAGCTCTGTATTAGCTATTCCTCTTACTCCGTCAGT
>NZ_LFRG01000206.1:0-539 GCF_001573875.1 Clostridium sp. ATCC 25772 | reverse complement strand
GGTTTGATAAGGTGTATGAAATGGGAAGAATGTTTAGAAATGAAGGTATGTCAATTAAACATAACCCTGAGTATACTGCTATAGAATTATACCAAGCATATGCAGATTATACAGATATGATGGAAATAGCTGAAAATGTAATAGCTCATATGGCTGAAGCTGCAACTGGAAGCATGAAAATAGATTATCAAGGAACAGAAATAGACTTTACACCTCCATGGAGAAGAATGACTATGGAAGAATGTGTAAAAGAGTATGCTGGAGTAGACTTCGCTACTATAGATACTGATGAAGAAGCATTAGAAGTAGCTAAAGAAAAAGGTATAGAAATAACTCCTGGTATGAGAAGAGGAGAAGTTATCAACGCTTTATTCGAAGAATTTGGTGAAGATAAGTTAATTCAACCTACATTTATAACTCATCATCCAGTAGAAGTTTCTCCACTTGCTAAGAGAAACGTAGAGGATCCGAGAAGAACAGATAGATTTGAAGCTTTCGCTAATAAGTGGGAGTTAGCAAATGCTTTCTCTGAACTTAAT
>NZ_LFRG01000205.1:0-539 GCF_001573875.1 Clostridium sp. ATCC 25772 | reverse complement strand
AGTTATTAAAAGAGTTGAATGGATACAATTATAAAATATTAGGAGAGACTATAGAAGAAAAAAATATAATTATAGAAAATGAAAGTATAGATATAGATTATTTATATGATAAGTATAACGGTGTTTTAGAAAGTATATTCCCTATTAAAAGTGAAGAAATAAAAGAAAAAATAGAAACTATAAACTTTTTAAATAATGAGGAAAGAAGAAATAGTGGTATAAGCTTAGCTAAGCCAAAAGTCTTTATACCAGCTTTCCCTGGGACTAACTGTGAATATGAGCGTTTGAAAAAGCAGGAGCTAAAACATCTGTTAAAGTATTTAAAAACTTAACTTATAAAGATATAGAAAGCTCTATAGATACTATGGTAGAAGAAATTAAATCATCTCAAATAATAATGTTACCAGGGGGATTTAGTGCAGGAGATGAGCCAGATGGATCAGGTAAATTTATTGCAACTGTATTTAGAAATCCTAAAATTGCTGAAGCTATAAATGAATTTTTAAACAATCAAAATGGATTAATGCTAGGTATATGTA
>NZ_LFRG01000204.1:0-539 GCF_001573875.1 Clostridium sp. ATCC 25772 | reverse complement strand
TTGTCATATCCGATAAGCTAAATCTTATAGCTCCGTCAATTTCTTGTGGAGTAAGCCCTATTGCATTTAAAACATGGCTTCCCTTTTTCTTTGATGAACAAGCTGATCCTGTAGATACAAATACACCCTGCTGTGCTAAATGATGAAGTAGTACCTCTCCTTTAACATCTTTAAATGATATATTTAATATGTGACATACGCCGTCCTCAGGAGAATTCACTTTAATATCATCTATATTTTCAACTATAAAATCTTTTAGTAAAACTTTTAGTTTTTCTATTTTCTCTATTTTTGAATTTAAATCTGACATTATTATATCTATAGCTTCTCCTAGTCCATATATACCAGCTACATTTTCAGTTCCAGATCTTATACCTATTTCTTGTCCTCCACCAGTTAACATAGGTTTTATTTTGTTATTTTCCTTTACGTACATAAATCCAATACCTTTTGGACCGTGTAGTTTATGTCCACTAACACTCATAAAGTCTATGTTATATCTAGATGGTTTAAAATTGATTTTAGCAAATGACTGAACT
>NZ_LFRG01000203.1:0-544 GCF_001573875.1 Clostridium sp. ATCC 25772 | reverse complement strand
TCATCCGTTTTTATATTAAAATGTTTGTCTCTCAATGCATTTACTTTTTTAACTCCATCTATATTTTCTATCTCTTTTAATACTTTTGAATCATAACTTTTTTCATTTTGTATGGTAGATGATGGATCAATATTTTGTATCGAATACTCTCCTGGTATCCATAGTCTCATTCCACCAGAATCTAAAAAATTGCTAGTTGATTTAGTATATACTGTAAACATTAAAAAGAATATTATTACCATTGATGTTATAGCTACATTCGTACGCTTTTTGTTTCTTTGTATATTTTTAGATGCTATATTTCCATAATCTTTGTAAAATTTGTTCATAAATTTACTTATTATTGATTTTTGATTTATTTTAATTTTTTCATCATTTCTTCTTATACAAATCATAGGGTCTATTTTAGAACATAGTCTAAGTGGTTTATATACAGATATTATTACAGTAAATATGCTAAGTAATGCTGATATTATATATGTACTCATATAATTTGAACTTTTTATTGAATTTGCATAATCAATGTTATATATTACTCCTATTA
>NZ_LFRG01000202.1:0-544 GCF_001573875.1 Clostridium sp. ATCC 25772 | reverse complement strand
TACACCGTTCATTTCTGCAACGTAAGCTCCTATGTATTTTTGAACTCTTTGAACATAAGCATCTAATGCAACTTGAGCTTTTTCATCTCCCTTTGCAGCAGCTCCTTCTATATCTCTGAAGTCACTTGATATACCAGTCATTCCGTATACCCCAGATTGTTTGTTCATTAAGTCAGATAATCCTTTAGCGTCTAATCCTTCTTTTTCCATTAAGAATGGTAGTATAGCAGCATCTATATCTCCACATCTAGTTCCCATTATTAATCCTTCTAATGGAGTGAATCCCATTGAAGTATCTACACATTTACCACCATCAACAGCAGCTACAGAAGCTCCGTTTCCTAAGTGACAAGTTATTATTTTTAAGTCTTCTACGTTCTTTCCTAACATTTCTGCAGCTCTTTGAGATACATACTTGTGAGAAGTTCCGTGGAATCCGTATCTTCTTACTCCATACTTAGTGTATAATTCATGAGGTAATCCATATAAGTATGACTTCTTAGGCATAGTTTGATGGAATGCAGTATCGAATACTCCAACCATT
>NZ_LFRG01000201.1:0-544 GCF_001573875.1 Clostridium sp. ATCC 25772 | reverse complement strand
TCTTTTGTTTTTTCTATATCTTCTTCAATAGAATAATGAGAACCATCAAACATTACAGAAGAGAATCCTGCTTCTATTACTTTTAATGCTCCTTCATAACTACCATGATCTAAATGTAGAGCTACTGGAACTGTTATATTTAATTCTTCTAACATTCCATTAACCATACCAACTATAGTTTTATATCCACCCATGTACTTACCAGCACCTTCAGATACCCCTAGTATAACTGGAGAATTGTTTTCCTGAGCTGTAAGTAATACTGCTTTAGTCCACTCTAAGTTATTTATGTTGAATTGACCAACAGCATATTTACCTTCTCTAGCTTTGTTTAACATTTCTTTAGCTGAAACTAACATATTAAAAACCTCCATAAGAAAATTAACTTTAATAACAATAACAAGATTGTTAAAAAGTTATGTATATACCTAATGCATATTATACCCTAAAAGGACAAAAATGAAAATAAAATATTAAAAGGCATAGATATTGATGTTAAAAATAAAGAATTTGTAGGGATTATAGGGCCTAATGGAAGTGGAAA
>NZ_LFRG01000200.1:0-545 GCF_001573875.1 Clostridium sp. ATCC 25772 | reverse complement strand
CTTTTGAAAAACTATCTAGTATTTGCAACGCTTTAGATATAGACATAAAAGAAGTTTTAGAAATTAAATAATTTTTTTACAAAAATAGTTGCATAAAAGCAACTAAATAGGCTATAATAATATATATAAAGTTAAACAAGAAGAAAGGGGACTTGGGAATGAAATTTGAAAATAGATTAGTAGTAAATGCAATAGAAGAAAAAATAACTTCTCTTAGGAATGAAGCTAAAGAGGTTTGTGAGTTTGACAAAGAAGCTTATGATATATTTTATAAAGACGAGATTGAAAGCCTTGAGAAGAGCTTACACAGTCTTAATGAGGAAGCTATGACAGTAGAAGATAGCATAGACAACGATATATTTTTCAATAGTCAATTAGAAGAACAAGAGGAAGAGATTGACGAAGATTTGGAAGCGTGGAAACTCGACCAACTCAATAAGGATTATAAGTTTGGGACTAATAGTTGGGATTTATAGGATAATAAAACAAGTAATTGAAGTTTAGTATTAAATAAAAAATGGAGGGGTTTAAAATGGAAAATAAAG
>NZ_LFRG01000020.1:0-62088 GCF_001573875.1 Clostridium sp. ATCC 25772 | reverse complement strand
AGGCTATACACTTACCACTACTAGGTCGTGTTAGGGACTTTCACCCTTAAGATTACGCCCATGCTGGGCGCACATAAAAAATGCATATGCCAAAGGCATATGCACTTAATATGTATTCCAAAGTAAAAACTTGAAAAATACGTTTTTGAAATATTATCTTTTTGAGAACTGAGAAGCTCTTCTTGCTTTTTTAAGACCGTATTTCTTTCTTTCTTTCATTCTTGGGTCTCTTGTTAAGAAACCAGCTTTTTTAAGTTCTGGTCTTAAGTTTTCGTCAGCTTTTAATAAGGCTCTAGATATTCCATGTCTTATTGCTCCTGCTTGACCAGTGTATCCACCACCGTGAACGTTAACTAAAACGTCGAATTTTTCTTTAGTTCCAGTTAATACTAATGGTTGATTAACTATAACTCTTAAAGTTTCTAATCCAAAGAAATTTTCTATTTCTCTGTTATTTATTACAACTCTACCTTCTCCAGGTACAAGTCTTACTCTAGCAACTGATTGTTTTCTTCTTCCTGTTCCGAAATATTGAACTTTTGCCATTTTAAATCCTCCTTCCAAACTCTATCTAATTATTTTCTTACTAACTCTAAAACTTCTGGGTTTTGAGCATGATTATTGTGTTCTGTTCCTCTGTATACTGTTAATTTTTTAAGCATTTTTCTTCCTAAAATTCCGCTTGGAAGCATTCTTCTTACTGCTTCTTCAAATACGAATTCTGGTTTTTTAGCTAATGCTTCTCTGTATGGAGTCTCTTTTAATCCACCTGGATATAGAGAGTGATGTCTTAACATTTTTTGATCTAATTTCTTTCCTGTTAAAACAATTTTCTCTGCATTAATAACTACAACGTAATCTCCTGTGTCTACGTGTGGAGTAAATTCTGGTTTGTTTTTTCCTCTTAATACTGAAGCTATTTGGCTAGCAGCTCTTCCTAAAGGCATTCCTGCCACGTCTACTACATACCATTTTTTTTGAACTTCATTTGGTTTTGCTAAGTATGATTTCATTTCTTTTTCCCTCCCTGAATTTTTAACAATCTTAATTCTATGCTAAAGACCCGGGGCTAGTGGATCTTATACACAATTTTTTATTATAACAAACAAAAATATTATAATACAATTTGCCACGCGTGTCAATTATTTAAAAAATTATTACATTACTAAAATTGTAGTAAATATGCCTATTTTAGTAATACTAATAATATACTTCTTCTAAACACAGCCCTTGAGGTGGCATAGATTTTCCGGCATTAGTTCTTTCCTTTGAATCTATTATATTTTTGATGCTTTCTGGATTAATTTTTCCTATACCCACATCAATAAGGGTACCTACTATTATTCTTACCATATTATATAAAAAACCATCAGCACTTACAAATATTTTTACATAGTTTCCTGTTTTCTCTACATAAAGCTCACTTATAGTCCTCACAGAGGTTTTAACTGAACTTCCTTTGTTTTTAAATGCTGAAAAGTCATGAGTACCTATAAAGTATTTACAAGCTTCATTCATTTTTCCTATATCTAAATTGTATTTACATTGGCATACATAATTTCTATCTATTGTTGCCTTCATGGGTCTTTCAAGTATAGTATAACTATACTTCTTTCCCCTGCAACTGTATCTAGAATGAAATTCTTCTGGCACTTCTTCAGATTTTAAGACAGCAATATCATCTGGTAATTTTACATTTAGTGCATCTTTAAACTTTTCACTAGGTATAGAACTGTTTGTAACAAAATTGCATACATATCCTCTAGAATGCACTCCACTATCTGTCCTACTACACCCAGTTATCTCTATTGCTTCTTTTGTTAAATTAGAAATTACACTCTCTACAGTACCTTGTAATGTAACCTTAGTCTTTTGTTTTTGCCATCCGAAATAGTTTGTTCCATCATATTCTAGTGTTAACTTTATATTTCTCATATTAAATTCCTTTAAAAATAAAATCTTGTTCCAAATATCAATATCGTAAATATAGCAAAGTTCACAAATGCTATAGTATCTTTTTTAGTCATTTTTAATACTTTCATTCTAGTTCTACCATCTCCACCTCTATAGCATCTTGCTTCCATTGCCATAGCTAGGTCTTCCGCTCTTCTAAATGAACTTATGAATAATGGTACTAATAATGGCACTAAACTTTTAGCCCTGTTTATAAGATTTCCGCTTTCAAAATCGGCACCTCTTGCCATCTGAGCCTTCATTATCTTATCAGTCTCATCCATAAGCGTAGGTATAAATCTAAGTGCTATAGTCATCATCATAGCTAATTCATGAGCTGGTACTCCTATTTTCTTAAATGGATTAAGTAGTCTCTCTATTCCATCCGTTAATTCTATAGGGGATGTTGTTAATGTTAATAACGATGTACCTGCTATTAAAAATGTAAGCCTTATTATCATAAAGGCAGCAAGCACCAATCCTTCTTTATATATTTTCAAAAATCCTAATTGATAAACTAATGTTTCTCCCTTTGTGAAAAATATATTGAATACTGCTGTTATTAACATCAATATAAATATGGGTTTCAATCCCTTATATATATATCTAAATGGTACCTTTGATACATATATGCATAACATTAAAAATAAAAAGACTACAACATATCCTTGCACATTAGTTGCTAAAAATAAAACTATTATAAATAATAATGATATTAATATTTTTGTTCTTGGATCAAGCTTGTGTATAAATGATTCACCAATAATATATTGGCCTATTGTAATATCCTTGATCATATAAACTCCTCCAAAATAGAAACCTATAAATAAATTAAATACTTTAAGATTTTAAAACTCTAAGTATTTCTTCCGTAGCTTCCTTTAAGGTAAATATATCTTCTGATATGTCCAATCCTTTTTTTCTAAGTTCTTTTACTAAATAAGTAACTTGTGGTACTGCTAGGCCTACTCTCTCTAACGTTTCAACATCTTTAAATATTACTTTAGGTGTTCCATCTAAAATGCATTTTCCACCTTCCATAACTAATATTCTATCTGCTACCTTAGCTACATCTTCCATGCTATGTGAAACTAGGATTATAGTCATATTATATTCTCTATGTAATAGTTCTATTTTTCCTAATATTTCATCTCTTCCCTTTGGATCAAGTCCCGCAGTAGGTTCATCTAAGATTAACACCTTAGGCTCCATTGCAACAACACCTGCTATTGCAACTCTTCTTTTTTGACCTCCGCTTAACTCAAAAGGAGACTTATCTTTATATAGCTCATAATCTAATCCTACTATATTCATAGCTCTTTTCACTCTATCTGAAACTTCCGCTTCTGATAAACCTAAATTTTTAGGTCCAAAAGCTATATCTTTTTCAATTGTCTCTTCAAACAATTGATACTCTGCATATTGAAATACTAGGCCTACTCTTTTTCTTATTTCAGTAAGCTTTATATTTTTTGAAGTAATATCTATGTCGTCTACTATTATTTTTCCTGAAGACGGTTTTAAGAGTCCATTAATATGCTGAATTAAAGTTGATTTTCCTGATCCTGTATGCCCTATTAAAGCTAAAAACTCACCATCATTTATCTCTAATGAAACATTATCTAATGCTTTTTTTTCAAAAGGTGATTTTGCCATATATATATGTGTTAAATTTTCTATTTTAATTGACATAATTCATTCACCATCTCATCTATAGTTAATATTCCTCTATTTAAGCTTATTCCACTTTTACTAAGTTCATAAGCAAGTTCTGTCATCTGAGGTACGTCAAGTCCTAAGCTTTTCATAGTGTCAACTTCTTTGAATACTTCCTTTGGAGTCCCTTCAATAATTACTTTTCCTGAATCCATAACATAAATTTTGTCTGCATCAACTGCTTCTTCCATATAATGAGTAATAAGCACTACAGTTATACCAGACTCCTTATTTAACTCTTTAATAGTCTTTATGACTTCTTTTCTTCCTGAAGGATCTAACATAGCAGTTGGCTCATCTAAGACTATACACTCAGGTCTCATAGCAAGTATGCCTGCTATTGCAACTCTTTGTTTCTGTCCTCCTGATAGTAAATGTGGACCATGCTGTTTATATTCATACATATTAACCCTTTTTAAAGATTCATCAACTCTTCTTCTTATTTCTGCTGAATCTACTCCTAAATTTTCTGGTCCAAAAGCAACATCTTCTTCTACTATTGTAGCAACAATTTGGTTGTCTGGATTTTGAAAAACCATCCCAGCTTTTTTTCTTACTTCCCAAAGATTTTCTTCTTTTGAGGTATCCAATCCACCTACAAAAATTTTACCTTTACTTGGTAGTAATAATCCATTTATATGCTTTGCAAAAGTAGATTTACCAGATCCATTATGGCCTAAAACAACTACAAAATCACCTTTGTTTATAGTTATATTAACACCATCTAGTGCAATTTTTTCTTTACCATCTTCATTTGATTCATATTTAAAGAATAAATTTTCACTTATAATTTCAACTTTTGTATCGTTTTTAACACCTTGAGGGGCATTTTTGGTAAGTTCCATATTTCATCCCTCCACAGCTGGAAAATTTATATTTTTATAATAAAATGGGGACTAAGCTAGGCATACTTAATCCCCTGGAATATATTATACTAATTCTAATATAACAACTTCTGCTCCGTCGCCTCTTCTTGGACCTACTTTCATTATTCTAGTATATCCACCATTTCTCTCAGCGTATTTTGGAGCTATGTTATCGAATAAATTCTTAACAACTTCCTCTTCTGTAACGAATGCAAGAACCTGTCTTCTAGCATGTAAATCTCCTCTTTTAGCAAGAGTTATCATTTTTTCAGCTAGTCTCTTAGTTTCTTTAGCTCTAGTTTCTGTAGTTTCTATTTTTCCGTGCTTTAAGAAGCTAGTAACAAGATTTCTAAGCATTGCCATTCTTTGATCAGTTGGACGTCCTAACTTACGTTGTTGTGCCATCGCTATCCCTCCTTACTCTTCGTTTGGTTTAAATGATAATCCTAAGGCTTCTAGTTTTTGTTCAACCTCTTCAAGAGATTTCTTTCCTAGGTTTCTAACCTTCATCATATCATCCATTGATCTTTCTGTTAATTCTTGAACAGTATTTATACCAGCTCTTTTTAAGCAGTTAAAGCTTCTAACAGATAAATCAAGTTCCTCTATCGTCATTTCTAATACTTTTTCTTTCTTATCTTCTTCTTTTTCAACCATTATTTCAACATTATCAGCATGATCTGTTAATGTCATAAATAGTTTAAAGTGTTCTATAAGAATTTTTGCTGATAAACCAATTGCTTCATCAGGTCTAATTGTTCCATTAGTCCATATTTCAATTGTTAATTTATCATAATCTGTTATTTGGCCTACTCTTGTATTTTCAACAGTAAAGTTAACTCTTTTAACTGGAGTATAAATTGAATCTACAGGTATAGTAGCTATTGGTTTGTCTTCAGTTTTATTTTTGTTCTGAGAAACATAACCTCTACCTCTGCTAACGTTAAGTTCCATAAATAACTTACCATCATCATCTAGTGTTGCTATATGATGATCTTTATTTATAACTTCAACGTCTCCATCAGTTTTTATATCTGCTCCTGTAACCTCTCCAGGTCCAACAGCATCTATATATACAGTTTTAGCTCCTTCACCATTCATCTTTAATGCTAATCCTTTTATGTTAAGAATTAACTCAGATACATCTTCTTTAACTCCATTTATAGTTGAAAATTCATGAAGTACACCGTCTATTTTTATTGAATTTGCAGCAACTCCAGGTAATGAAGAAAGAAGTATTCTTCTTAAAGCATTACCTAAAGTTATTCCATAACCTCTCTCTAATGGTTCAATGACAAATTTTCCATATGTACCATTTTCAGTGGTTTCTACACATTCTATTTTTGGCTTTTCTATTTCTAACATATATATAACCCTCCTTCTTTATTAAATGGGCGTTCTATTTTGAGGGCAACTGATTTTATATTATTGACTATTTGCTGTATAACTCAACTATTAATGTTTCATTTACTGGAACATCTATATCTTCTCTAGTTGGTAAAGATACAACTTTAGCAGCAAAAGCTTCTTGATCAGCCTCTAACCATTTTGGTAAAGTTTTTGGGTTTTCATTGAAAACTTTAAACTTCTCAGTAGCTTTGCTCTTATCACATACTGTGATTACGTCATTTATTTTAACGCTATAAGATGCGATGTCAACTTTCTTTCCGTTTATTAGGAAATGTCCGTGAGTAACTAATTGTCTAGCTTCTGCTCTAGAAGCACCGTATCCTAATCTGTATATTACATTGTCAAGTCTTATTTCAAGAAGTCTTAATAAGTTTTCACCTGTTATACCTCTTTGTTTTTCAGCCTTGTCATAGTATTTTCTAAATTGTTTTTCAAGAACTCCGTAGATTCTTCTTGCTTTTTGTTTTTCTCTTAATTGTAATCCATAGTTAGAAATCTTTTTTCTTCCTTGACCGTGTTGTCCTGGTGCGTAACTTCTTCTAGCGAATGCGCATTTCTCAGTAAAACATCTGTCACCTTTTAGATTAAGCTTTAAACCTTCTCTTCTGCAAAGTTTGCAAGTAGCTTCAGTATATCTAGCCATTTTTACACCTCCTATTACTAAACTCTTCTTCTTTTTGGTGGTCTACATCCATTATGTGGAATTGGAGTTACATCTTTTATTAAAGTAACTTCTAATCCAGCAGCTTGTAGAGATCTTATAGCAGCTTCTCTTCCTGCTCCTGGTCCTTTAACGTAAACTTCTACACTTTTTAATCCATGTTCCATTGCTGCTTTAGCTGCAGTTTCTGCTGCCATTTGAGCTGCAAATGGTGTGCTTTTTCTTGATCCTCTAAATCCTAATCCACCAGCACTTGCCCATGACAATGCGTTTCCAGCTGCATCAGTAAGTGTAACGATGGAATTGTTGAAAGTAGATTTGATATGTGCTGCACCATGCTCAACATTTTTTCTTTCTTTTCTTCTTCTACTTCTTTTAACTTTTTGAGCCATTTTATTCCCTCCTTACTATTTCTTCTTTCCTGCCATTGTCTTTTTAGGACCTTTTCTAGTTCTAGCATTAGTCTTAGTTTTTTGTCCTCTTACAGGAAGTCCTCTTCTATGTCTGATTCCTCTGTAACAACCGATTTCCATTAATCTTTTTATGTCAAGAGCAACTGTTCTTCTTAGGTCACCTTCAACTAATATGTTTTTATTTATATATTCTCTTAAAGCATTAACTTCATCTTCAGTTAAATCTTTAACTCTTGTATTTGGGTTTACTTTTGTAGCTTCAAGTATTTCATGTGATTTTGGTAGTCCTATACCAAATATATAAGTTAGACCTATCTCAACTCTTTTTTCTCTTGGTAGGTCAATACCTGCTATTCTTGCCATCTACGATCTACACCTCCTAAGTATTTATATAATACATAAGGCTATTAGCCTTGTTTTTGTTTATGTTTAGGATTTTCACAGATAACCATTACTCTTCCTTTTCTTTTTATAACTTTACATTTTTCACATATAGGTTTAACTGACGGTCTTACTTTCATAGCTAACCCTCCTTATTACTTATCTCTCCAAGTTATTCTCCCACGAGTCAAATCATATGGAGAAAGCTCTACTGTAACTTTATCGCCTGGTAATATCCTGATAAAATTCATTCTTAATTTACCTGATATATGTGCCATTATTTTATGTCCGCTTTCAAGTTCTACTTGAAACATAGCATTTGGTAGTGCTTCTAAAACAACACCTTGCATTTCAATTATATCATCTTTTGACATAAGGTAATCATACCTCCTCAACTTGCAAAAACTTTCTAATCATAGAATTGCTTACCTTTTTATTGTTAGTAATTAACTCTTTGATATCCTGTGCTATTATGTCTGTAAAAATTAAATGTTTAATTTTCTTCTTCTTTGGTTTTTCTATTCTTCTTAAATCACCATCTGAAATATAGACATAATCTTCATTTAGTATTCCTACTATTATAAAATATCTATTACGGTCTCTACCTGATTTCGAATGTACTACCTTACCTAAAAGGCTATTATCATCCAATCTTTTCACCTCATTAGCTTAAAGTTAGTATTTCAGGACCACTATTTAATACTGCTAAAGTATTTTCATAGTGTGCAGATAGTGTACCATCACTAGTAACAACTGTCCATCCGTCCGAATTTACTTTTACATTACATTTACCAATGTTTATCATAGGTTCAATTGCTAGAACCATCCCATGTTTTAGCTTAGGACCTCTACCAGCAGTGCCGTAATTAGGAACTTGCGGATCTTCATGCATTGATCTTCCAATTCCATGTCCTACAAAATCCCTAACCACAGAATATCCAAAGCTTTCGGCATGTTTTTGAACAGCTGCTGAAATATCAGTTAATCTGTTTTCAACCACTGCATTTTCCATACCCTTAAAGAAACATTCTTTTGTAACTTTAATTAACTGCTCTGCTTCTTTAGATATATTCCCTACTGGAAAAGTTCTAGCTGCATCACCATGAAATCCATTAAGAATTGCTCCACAATCTACACTAATAATGTCACCATCTTCTAAAATCCTATTTTTAGGAATTCCATGTATAACTTCATTATTAACTGATGCGCAGATTGAAGCCGGAAAACCGCCATATCCTTTAAAGGATGGCTTGGCGCCCTGTTTTAGTATGAACTCTTCAGCTAATTTATCTATTTCTGCAGTTGTTATGCCTGGCTTTATCACCGACTCAATTTTAGCAAGTGTGTCAGCAACTACTTTACCTGCATTTCTCATATATTCAATTTCCATATCACTTTTAATTATTATCACTATTTATCGCTCCTAAGACACCACAAATGTCCTTAAAAACATCATCAATAGATTGAGTTCCGTCTACTGTAGATAGTAATCCTTGATTCTTATAGTATTCTATAAGTGGTTGGGTTTGTGTCTCATATACATCTAAACGATCTTTTACTGTAGATTCAGTATCATCCGCTCTTTGTATTACAACACTGCCACAAATGTCGCATTTTCCTTCAACCTTAGTTGGATTAAATCTAACATGGTAACTTGCTCCACAATCTGGGCAAACTCTTCTACCAGTCATCCTATCTATAATAAATTCTTTTTGAACGTCTATTAATAAAGCTGTATCAAGTTTTTCTCCTTTTTCATTTAAGAAATTTTTCAGAGCTTCAGCTTGACTTACAGTTCTTGGATAGCCATCAAGTAAGAATCCATTTTTACAGTCTTCATGCTCTAATCTATCTTGTACTATATCTATGGTTAACTTGTCAGGTACTAATTGTCCCTTATCAATATAACTCTTAGCTTCGATTCCTAGCGGAGTCTTTTCAGAAATGTTCTTTCTAAAAATATCTCCTGTTGATATGTGCGGTATGGAGTATTTATTACTAATTGATTTAGCTTGTGTTCCTTTTCCGGCTCCCGGAGGACCTAATAAGATGATTTTCACTAGCATCAACTCCAAAATTTTTATTATTTAAGGAACCCTTGGTAATGTCTCATAACTAGTTGTGATTCTAATTGTTTCATAGTATCTAACGCTACTCCTACAATAATCAATAAACTAGTACCTCCAAAAGCAATTCCTTTAAAATTACTATAAGCTTCTACAACTATAGGGAATATCGCAATAATAGATGCAAATACACCACCCATTATAGAAACTTTTGTTAAAACACTTTCTAAGAAAACTTCAGTTGGTTTTCCTGGTCTTATACCTGGTACAAAGCCTGATGATTTATGCATATTCTCAGCCATTTCATCTGGTTTAAATGTAACTATTGTATAGAACCATGAGAAGAATAGTATTAAAACAAGGTAAGTAATTATATATTTTAAAGAACCACTTTTAAATATACTCCAAGGACTTTCCATTATAAACTTTGCAAACGCTGATGTTGGCCAAATTTTTGCTATTGTTTCAGGGAATTGCATCACTGACATAGCAAATATTATCGCCATAACGCCTGCTGAATTTAAGCTGAAAGGAATATGTGTTGATTGTCCTTTAAACACTTTATTTCCTACAGCTTTTCCTGCATATTGTACAGGAACTCTTCTTTCTGCTAAGTTAATTATAATAACTGCCAGTAATAAAACTAAAGCTACTAATACAAATATTATAACCTCTACTAAACTAACTTCGCCTGCTTGACGTAATCCAGCGACTTTGTAAATAGTTGTTGGTATTGTTGAAATGATGTTTACAAATATTATAACCGATACACCACTACCAATACCATAAACTTGAATTTGTTCTCCTAGCCAAACTAACAAGCTTGATCCAGCTGTCATTGTTAAAACTATAATAAATAGTTCCATGTATCCAGTACTCTTCAATGTTCCATTTATTAACATGTACATCGCTATTCCTTGAAATACGGCAAATACAACTGCTGCTAATCTTGTGTAATTTTGAATTTTTTGTCTTCCTTCTTGGCCTTCTTTCGAAAGTTGCTCCAAGGTCGGAACTGCTATTGTAAGTAGTTGAATTACGATTGATGCGTTTATGTAAGGCGTAACACCCATAGCAAATATACTAAATTTACTTAAAGCACCACCGGACAACATGTCATAAAAGGTGAATAGTGTTCCTGAACTACTTAAGCTAGCTAATTTACTAGCATCCACTCCAGGAACTGGAATAAATATTCCTAATCTAAATATCACCACTATGAACAAGGTAAATAGCATTCTTTTTCTAAGCTCTGGAACTTTCCAAGCATTTCGTAGGGTTGATAACATCTATATCACCTCAACTTTTCCTCCAGCGGCTTCTATTTTTTCAACAGCACCTTTAGATATTTTTTGAGCTTTTACAGTTAAGCTTTTCTCTAAATTACCGTTTCCTAATATTTTAACACCATCATAAAGTTTTTTAACGATTCCTTTTTCCATTAACACTTCTGGTGTTATTTCTGTACCATTTTCAAATATGTTTAGTCTTTCAACATTTATGCAAGCATATTCTTTTGCAAATATGTTTGTGAATCCTCTTTTTGGTAATCTTCTGTATAAAGGCATTTGTCCGCCCTCAAATCCAGGTCTTACTCCACCGCCTGATCTTGAGTTTTGTCCGTTTTGTCCCTTACCAGCTGTTTTACCTAATCCTGAACCAGTACCTCTTCCAACTCTTTTAGCTGCTTTCTTAGCACCTGCTGCAGGTCTTAACTCATGAAGTTTCATAGTCTACACCTCCTTATTATTAAGCTTCTTCAACTTTTAGTAGGTAATTAACTTTATTTACCATACCTTTGATTTGAGGAGTTTCCTCGTGCTCTACAGTTTTGCCGATTTTCTTTAATCCTAATGCATTAACTGTAGCTATATGATCTTTTTTTCTGCCTATTAAGCTTTTTGTTAAAGTTATTTTAATTTTAGCCAAGGTATTTCCCCTCCTATCCTAAAATTTCCTCAACAGTTTTGCCTCTTAACTTCGCAACTTGTTCTGCTGTTCTTAAGTTAGCTAATCCGTTGATAGTAGCATTTACCATGTTTCTTGGGTTGTTAGATCCTAAAGATTTAGCTCTAACGTCTTTTAATCCTGCAAGCTCAAGTACTGCTCTTGCTGGACCCCCAGCAATAACTCCTGTACCTTCTGCAGCTGGCATTATGTGCACTTTTCCAGTACCGAATTTTCCATCTATAGTATGAGGAACAGTAGTTCCATCTAATTCAACTTTTACAAGGTTCTTTTTAGCGTCTTCAATACCTTTTCTGATAGCTTCTGGTATTTCTATTGATTTACCAGTTCCAACGCCAACGTGTCCGTTTTCATCTCCAACAACTACTAAAGCGCTGAATCTGAAGTTTCTTCCACCTTTAACAACCTTAGCAACTCTATTTATATCAACAACTTTTTCTTTAAGATCTAGTGTGCTAGGATCTATTTTCATGAATTTCCCTCCTTTTTTTTAGATTAGAATTTAAGACCTGCTTCTCTTGCGCCTTCTGCAAGCATTTGTATTCTTCCGTGATATACGAATCCACCTCTGTCGAATACAACTTCTTCAATTCCTTTTTCTAAAGCTTTCTTAGCTACTAATTCTCCAACAACTTTTGCAGCATCTTTATTGCTTCCAGCTTTTAAAGTAAAATCTTTCTCTAAGCTTGAAGCTGAAACTAAAGTTTTGCCAGTTACGTCATCGATTATTTGAGCGTATATGTTCTTTGAACTTCTGTAAACAGCTAATCTTGGTCTTTCAGTTGTTCCAGATATTTTTTTACGAACTCTTAAGTGACGAGCTTCTCTTGATAGCTTTCTGTCAACTTTCTTGAACATTGCATTCACTCCTTCCTAATTATTATTTACCAGTCTTACCTTCTTTACGTCTGATAACTTCATTAGTATATTTAATTCCTTTTCCTTTGTAAGGTTCAGGTTTTCTCCAAGATCTTATGTCAGCAGCAACAGCTCCAACTAATTCTTTATTAATACCTTTAACGTTTATAGTATTAGCATCTGGAGTTTCAAATGTTATTCCTTCAACTGCATCTATTTCAACTGGATGTGAGAATCCAAGGTTTAATACTAATTTATTTCCTTTTACTGTAGCTCTGTAACCTACTCCAACTAATTGAAGAGTTTTAGTATAACCATTAGCTACTCCTATTACCATGTTATTTATTAACGCTCTTGTTAATCCGTGAAGAGCTCTGTGTTGTTTTACATCACTTGGTCTTGTAATAACTATTGAATTTTCCTCTATAGCTATATTCATATCTTTACACATTGCTTTAGTTAACTCGCCTTTTGGGCCTTTAGCTGTAACAACGTTCTCTGGTGATACTGTAACTGTTACACCATTTGGTATAGCTATTGGAAGTCTTCCTATTCTTGACATAATTGCACCTCCTGTTCTTAAACTACCAGATATAGCAGATTACTTCTCCACCTAATCCTAAATTTCTAGCTTCTTTATCAGTTACTATTCCTTTTGATGTAGATATTACTGCTACACCTAATCCATTTAATACTTTTGGAATATCCTCATGTCCAGTATACACTCTTAAACCAGGTTTAGATATTCTTTTTAGTCCTGTTATTACTCTTTCTTTGTTTTGACCATATTTCATTGTAAGTCTTAACATTTTTACAGAACCGTCTTGGTACTCTTCTATATTTTTAAGATATCCTTCTTGAAGCATTATATTTGCAATCGCCTTCTTGATGTTTGAAGAAGGAACCTCTAATATTTCATGTCTAACAACATTTGCATTTCTTATACGTGTTAGCAAATCTGCGATAGGGTCAGTCATAACCATTTATTGTGCCTCCTTTCATATAATGAATTATATTACCAACTTGCCTTCTTACATCCAGGAATTTGTCCCTTGTATGCAAGTTCTCTGAAACAGATACGGCAAATACCGAATTTCTTTAATACAGAATGTGGTCTTCCACAAAGTCTGCATCTTGTGTAAGCTCTAGTTGAATACTTCGGCTCTTTTTTCCATTTTTCTATTAAAGCTTTACGTGCCACGTTATTCCCTCCTTATTATTGAGCAAATGGCATTCCAAGGAATCTTAATAATTCTCTTGCTTCCTCGTCTGTCTTTGCAGTAGTAACGAATATTATATCCATACCTCTAACTTTATCAATTTTATCATATTCTACTTCAGGGAATATTAATTGTTCTTTTATTCCTAATGCATAGTTACCTCTTCCATCAAAAGATTTTGAAGGAACTCCTCTGAAGTCTCTAACTCTAGGTAAAGTAACATTAATTAATTTATCTGCAAATTCGTACATTTTTTCTCTTCTTAATGTAACTTTGCAACCTATTGGCATGTTCTCTCTTATTTTAAAGTTAGCTACAGACTTTTTAGCTTTAGTCAAAATTGCTTTTTGGCCAGTTATTAGCTCCATATCAGCAACAGCTGACTCTAAAACTTTAGAGTTGTCTTTCGCTTCTCCAATTCCCATGTTTAATACTATTTTTTCAAGTTTTGGTACTTCCATGATGTTTTTATATCCGAATTTCTCCATCATAGCTTGAACTACTTCTTTATTATATCTTTCTTGTAGTCTTGCAACCATTAGTTATACCTCCTTTCACGAATTAAAATGTTTCTCCGCACTTTTTGCACACTCTAACTTTTGTGCCATCCTCTAATATTTTATTGCTTATTCTAGTAACAGATTTACATTTGTTGCAATATAACATAACTTTAGAGCTGTTTATAGCTCCTTCTCTGTGAACTATTCCGCCTTGCATATTTTCTCTGCTTGGCTTTTGATGTTTAGTCACAACGTTAACGTCTTTTACTACAACTTTTCCTGTTTTAGGATAAACCGCTAAAACTTCGCCGATTTTTTCCTTATCTTTACCAGACATAACCATTACAGTATCTTTTTTTCTAACGTGTACTTTCATTATAGCTACCTCCTTATAGAACTTCAGGTGCTAATGATAATATTTTGTTGAATTCTTTATCTCTTAGCTCCCTAGCAACAGGTCCGAAGATACGAGTTCCTTTTGGATTTTTATCTTCTTTTATTATAACAGCTGCATTTTCATCAAATTTAATATATGAACCGTCTGCTCTTCTTAGACCTTTTACAGATCTAACAATAACCGCTTTAATAACTTCACCTTTTTTAACAACTCCACCTGGTGTTGCACTTTTAACGCTAGCAACGATTATATCTCCGATGTTTCCCCATTTTCTTTTAGAACCACCTAATACTCTTATACACATTATTTCTTTAGCACCAGAGTTATCTGCCACTTTTAATAATGTTTGTTGTTGTATCATTAAAAATACCTCCTTTCAGTTAACTATTTAGCTCTTTCTGTAATTTCAACAAGTCTCCATCTTTTATCTTTTGATAATGGTCTTGTTTCCATTATTGAAACTCTATCATTAATTCTTGCATCATTATTTTCATCATGAACTTTAAATTTAGTAGTTGTGTTAACTGTTTTTCCGTATAATGGATGTCTTACCTTTGTCTCAACTGCAACAACGATTGTCTTATCCATCTTATCAGAAACAACTTTTCCTATTCTTGTTTTTCTAATTCCTCTTTCCACAAGATAAACCTCCTTTCAGTATAACTATATTACTGTTCAAAAGCCCTTAATTCTTCTTCTCTAAGGATGGTTTTAATTTGGGCTATAGATTTTTTAACCTTTTTTATTCTCATTGGGTTCTCTAACTGTCCTGTAGCTAACTGAAATCTTAGGTTAAATAATTCTGCTTTTAAATCATTTAATTTAACTTGTAAATCTTGAGGAGTACTTTGTCTCAACTCTTTTAATTCATTAGCCTTCATTGTTTTCACCACCCATTTCCTCAAAATCTTTTCTTGTTACAAACTTAGTTTTAACTGGAAGTTTGTGTGATGCTAATCTCATTGCTTCTCTAGCAGCTTCTTCTGAAACTCCAGATATTTCAAATAACACTCTGCCTGGTTTAACTACTGCTACCCAGTATTCTGGTGAACCTTTACCAGATCCCATACGTGTTTCAGCTGGTTTCTCAGTAACTGGTTTGTCAGGGAAGATTTTTATCCAAACCTTTCCTCCTCTTCTTACGTATCTATTGATAGCTATTCTGGCAGACTCGATTTGGTTACTTGTTATCCAACCGCACTCAGTTGCTTGCAAAGCATAATCTCCGTAAGCGATAAAGTTACCTCTTGTAGCTTTACCTTTCATTCTACCACGTTGCACCTTACGATGTTTAACTCTTTTAGGCATTAACATGTCATATTCCTCCTTCCTGAACGTTATTAAGCGTTAACTTCTTCCTTCTCTACTTTCTTTGTTGGAAGAACTTCTCCTCTATATACCCAAACTTTAACTCCAATTTTTCCGTAGATTGTATCTGCTTCAGCAAATCCATAATCTATGTCAGCTCTTAAAGTTTGTAGTGGAATTGTACCTTCATGATATTGCTCTGTTCTAGCTATATCTGCTCCACCAAGTCTTCCTGAACAAGATGTTTTAACACCTTTAACGCCTGTTTTCATAGCTCTTTGAATTGTTTGTTTCATAGCTCTTCTAAAAGATATTCTCTTTTCTAGTTGAGCTGCTATATTTTCAGCCATTAATTGAGAATTGTTATCTGGTCTTTTAACTTCAACTATATTTATTAATAAAGTATTTGTTGAAACTATATTTTTTAAATCTTTCTTTAATTTCTCTATACCTTGACCGCCTTTTCCTATAACCATTCCTGGTTTAGCAGTATGTATATTTAATTTAACTCTTTTTGCTGCTCTTTCAATCTCTATTTTAGCGATTCCAGCACTAAAAAGTTTCTTTTTAAGATATTCTCTTATTGCATTGTCTTCAACTAAGTTATCTGCGAACTTTGTTCCTTCAGCGTACCACTTAGCATCCCACTCTTTAATTACACCAACTCTTAGGCCGTGTGGATGTACTTTTTGTCCCACTATATATCCCTCCTTCTTACTCTCTTTCTTTAACTACTAGAGTTATATGGCTAGTTTTCTTGTTTATTCTGAAAGCTCTACCTTGAGCGTGTGGTCTGAATCTCTTTAATGTTGGACCTTGACCAGTGTGAGCATTAGCAACATATAATCTACTTCTATCTAAACTTAAGTTATTTTCTGCATTAGCAACTGCTGATTTTAAAACTTTGTTTATTACTTCAGCTGCATCTTTTGGAGTATATTGTAATATAGCAAAAGCTTCGTTTACATCTTTTCCTCTTATTAAATCAAGAACTATACCAATTTTCATTGGAGACATTCTTACATATTTAGCTATAGCTTTAGCTTCCATTGATGTGTCCTCCTTTCCAAAACTATCTTACTTTGCTTGATTTTGATTTGTCAATGTGACCTTTGAAAGTTCTTGTTAAAGCGAATTCTCCTAATTTATGTCCTACCATATCTTCCTGAACATATACTGGAACATGCTTTCTTCCGTCATGAACTGCAATAGTGTGACCTATCATTTGTGGGAAGATTGTTGAACTTCTTGACCAAGTTTTTACAACTTTCTTTTCCCCATTTTGGTTCATTTCTTCAATTTTCTTTAACAGTGACTCTTTTATAAAAGGTCCTTTTTTAATTGATCTGCCCATTTATAAAGTCCTCCCTTCATATGAGTAGTTTAGAAGAGAATATTCTATTCTCTTCCTATTACTTGCTATTTCTTCTCTTAACAATAAACTTATCAGAGTATTTTTTAGTTTTTCTTGTTTTATATCCAAGAGCTGGTTTACCCCATGGTGTCATTGGACTTGCGTGTCCGACAGGTGCTTTACCTTCTCCACCTCCGTGAGGGTGGTCATTAGGGTTCATTACAGAACCTCTAACTGTAGGTCTTATGCCCATGTGTCTCTTTCTTCCAGCTTTACCTATTTTAACTATTTCATGTGTTAAGTTAGAAACAGTTCCTATAGTTGCTCTACAGTTGATTCTTACATATCTAACTTCTCCACTTGGTAGTCTTACTTGAGCATATTCTCCTTCTTTAGCCATTAATTGCGCTGAAGAACCTGCTGATCTAACAAGTTGAGCTCCTTTTCCTGGTTGTAATTCTACATTGTGAATTACTGTACCTACTGGGATGTTAGATATTGGTAATGTGTTACCTGGTTTTATATCTGCTTCTGGACCTGATACTATTACATCTCCAACTTTTAAACCAACTGGAGCAATTATGTATCTCTTATCTCCATCTGCATATACAACTAATGCAATGTAAGCTGATCTATTTGGATCATACTCAACTGTTGCAACCTTTGCAGTAATGTTGTCTTTATTTCTTTTAAAGTCAATTATTCTATATTTTTGTTTCGCTCCACCACCGTGGTGACGAACAGTTATTTTACCTTGTGCGTTTCTACCACCAGTTTTTTTCTTGCTTACAAGAAGAGATTTCTCTGGCACATTTGTAGTTATTTCTTCAAATGTAGCCATTGTCATATTTCTTCTTGAAGGAGTGGTAGGTCTAAATTTTTTAACTGCCATTAGGTTTCCCTCCTTCTTTATCGCTTATCTGGCATCATGCCAATAAATGCTTCTAATTACATTCCTTCAAAAAATTCTATAGTTTTACTATCTTCAGTTAATGTTATTACTGCTTTTTTGAAGTCAGCTCTTTTACCAACATGTACTCCAACTCTTTTAATTTTTCCTAAGTTTCTCATTGTAGCAACATTTTCAACTTTAACTCCAGCAAAAACATCTTCTATAGCTTTTTTGATTTGGAATTTGTTTGCGTGTATGTCAACGATGAAAGTGTATTTTCTGTCAGCCATTGCTGCCATACTTTTTTCAGTTATAACAGGTTTTCTTATTATATCATGGCTAGTCATTTTCATTATGCATACACCTCCTCAATCTTAGATACAGCTTCTTTAGTTACCATGAACTTTTCGTATTTTAATATATCATATACGTTTAAGTTGTTTACTGGTAAAACTGCTACTCCTGGTATATTTCTAGCTGATTTATAAACATTTTCGTTTGATTCAGCTACAACAATTAAAGTTTTTTTAGCTTCAAAAGCATTTAAAACGTTAATCATTTCTTTAGTTTTTGGTGCTTCAAACTCTAAGCTTTCTATTACTATCATTTCATTTTCAGCAACTTTTGAAGTTAAAGCTGATTTCATAGCTGTTCTTCTCATGCTTTTTGGAATAGAAACTCTGTAGTCTCTTGGTTTTGGTGCAAATACTATACCACCATGTATCCATTGTGGAGCTCTTATAGAACCTTGTCTTGCTCTACCAGTTCCTTTTTGTCTCCAAGGTTTTATTCCTCCGCCTCTAACTTCTGCTCTAGTTTTAGCGCTTTGAGTTCCTTGTCTTTTATTAGCTAATTGAGCTAATACAACTTGGTGCATACTTTCTGTGCTTATTTCAGCTCCGAATATGCTCTCGTTTAATTGGATATCTCCAACTTCTTTTCCTTCTTTATTAAAAACTTTTATTGTAGGCATTCTGCATCCTCCTTTCCTTAAGCTTTAACAGCGTCTCTTATTACTACAAGACCTTTGTTTGGTCCTGGTATTCCACCTTTTATAAGGATTATGTTTTTCTCAGGTATTACTCTTACTATTTCTAAGTTTAATACTGTAGTATTAACATTTCCCATATGTCCAGGCATTTTTTTGTTTTTGAAAGTTCTTGAAGGGTCTGATGATGCTCCCATAGAACCTACTGCTCTGTGGAATTTAGATCCGTGGCTCATTGGTCCTCTGTGGAAGTTCCATCTTTTAATTACGCCTTGGAATCCCTTACCTTTAGATATTCCAGAAACATCGATTTTGTCTCCAGCTGCAAATGTATCAGCTTTTATTTCAGCTCCAACTTCTATGTTGCTCATATCTTCTAGTCTGAACTCTTTTATATGTCTTTTAACAGCAACTCCAGCCTTTTCGAATTGTCCTTTTGTTGGCTTGTTAACTAATTTTTCTCTTATATCTCCGAAAGCAACTTTAACTGCCTCATATCCGTCAGTTTCAACTGTTTTCTTTTGAATTACTACGCATGGACCAGCTTCTACAACTGTTACTGGAACTACTTTTTTATTTTCATCAAATATTTGAGTCATTCCTAATTTTTTACCCATTATAGCTTTTTTCATTATTAATACACCTCCTACTTATTAGCGGACCACCTTAGTGATCATAATAGTTAGTAATAGCAATCTATTACCCGTACCTATGGAAGTTACCATATATGTACGCCTATATTATAGTTTTATTTCTATATCTACGCCTGCTGGTAAATCTAATCTCATTAAGGCATCAACAGTTTTTGGTGATGGACTTAATATGTCGATTAATCTCTTGTGAGTTCTTATTTCGAACTGCTCTCTAGAGTCTTTATATTTGTGAACTGCTCTTAAAACTGTTATAATATCTTTTTCTGTTGGTAGAGGTACTGGACCTGCTACTTTTGCTCCAGTTGATTTTGCAGTTTCAACTATTTTTTCAGCAGATTGATCTAATATTGTATGATCAAACGCCTTAAGTCTAATTCTTATTTTTTGTTTTGACATTATATTCCCTCCTTTTCATCGCACGCTGGTACTTCTTACGTGCAACAGCGGATGTTCTGTAAACTGTTCCAGGTGTTTCATTATACAATTCAACGCAGAACAACAGACCCCGTCGCCTAATTCAAGATTAGGCATGCTCGGTTAAGAATTCCCCGGAAGTCCGGCAACCTCTTACTTCAACGCTGTTACCACTTTGCAACTTCTACATTATATCGCATTTCATGTTCTTTGACAAGTATTTTTTTAATTTTATTTTTTACTAATAAAAAAAAATTTTTTTACTTTTTTAACTATTTTAAATATTTTTTTATTAACTTGCTTTTTTCTTTTTATATTTCATAATTATATTAATTAAGGAGAAGGGCGTCCCCTTCTCCTTAAAACCTAGGTATTTTTATTTTGTGCACATTTTAGTAAAATTTACTATTAAGTCTATCTTCATAATCAATTATTATTGATTAATTAGTTTCATTTATTATTACTTAACTATTGAAGTAACAACTCCTGATCCTACAGTTCTTCCACCTTCTCTGATCGCGAATCTTAATCCCTCGTCCATTGCTACTTGAGTTATTAATTCAACGTTCATGTCGATGTGATCTCCTGGCATTACCATTTCCATTCCGTCTGGTAATTTGATTGATCCTGTTACATCAGTTGTTCTGAAGTAAAATTGTGGTCTGTATCCATCGAAGAATGGTGTATGTCTTCCGCCTTCTTCTTTTTTAAGTACATATACTTGACCTACGAATTTTTTGTGTGGATTTACTGTTCCTGGTTGAGTTAATACTTGACCTCTTTGGATGTCAGTTCTTTGTATTCCTCTTAATAAAGCTCCGATGTTATCTCCTGCTTCTGCTTGATCTAGAAGTTTTCTGAACATCTCAACTCCTGTACATACAGTTTTTCTTTTCTCTTCGCTTAATCCTACTACTTCAACTTCGTCTCCAACTTTAAGAATTCCAGCTTCAACTCTTCCTGTTGCTACTGTTCCTCTTCCTGTTATTGTGAATACGTCCTCTACTGGCATTAAGAATGCTTTATCTGTAGCTCTTTCTGGTGTTGGAATGTATTCATCTACGTGTCCCATTAATTCCATGATGCATGCTGTTGCTGCTTCATCTGTTGGGTTTTCTAATGCTTTTAATGCTGATCCTGTTACTACTGGAATATCATCTCCTGGGAAGTCATATTCGCTTAATAGCTCTCTGATTTCCATTTCAACTAATTCTAATAATTCTGGATCATCTACCATATCTGCTTTGTTTAAGAATACTACTATGTATTGTACTCCAACTCTTGATGCTAGTAGTATGTGCTCTCTTGTTTGTGGCATTGGACCATCTGCTGCTGATACAACTAAGATAGCTCCATCCATTTGTGCTGCTCCTGTGATCATGTTCTTAACATAGTCAGCATGTCCTGGACAGTCAACGTGTGCATAGTGTCTTGCATCTGTTTCATACTCAACGTGTGCTGTGTTGATTGTGATTCCTCTTTCTTTTTCTTCTGGTGCTTTATCTATTTCGTCATATTTAAATGCCTCTGCGAATCCTCTGTTTGCTAATACTGTTGTGATTGCAGCTGTTAATGTTGTTTTACCGTGGTCAACGTGTCCTATAGTTCCTATGTTAACGTGCGGTTTACTTCTTTCAAATTTTGCTTTTGCCATTTATAATTCCTCCTTAATTAAATCCATTAAGTTTAACATTTTAAAAATGTATTAATTTCGATCGATCATAACTGCATTTACATTTAACAATGTAAATGCAATTTATATACTTTAAAGTATTATATATATTATTTTATAAATCTTAAAGATTTATTATTTTTTTCCTATGATTTGCTCTTGTAAGCTTTTTGGAACTTCTTCATAAGCAGCGAATTCCATACTGTAGTTACCTCTACCTTGACTTCTAGATCTTAAAGTTGTTGCATATCCGAACATTTCTGATAGTGGTACCATTGCTTTTATTGTTTGAGCTCCGTTTTGAGCTTCCATTCCCTCTATTCTACCTCTTCTAGAGTTTATGTCTCCCATAACGTCTCCCATGTACTCTTCTGGTATAACTACTTCAACTCTCATTATTGGTTCAAGTATTGCTGGCTCTGCTTTAGCCATAGCATTTTTGAATGCCATAGATCCAGCAATTTTGAATGCCATTTCAGATGAGTCAACATCATGGTATGATCCGTCAACTAATCTTACTTTGAAGTTAAGAACTGGGAATCCTCCAAGAATACCAGCTTCAGAAGCTTCTCTAATTCCGTTATCGATAGGTCCTACGTACTCTTTTGGTACTGATCCTCCAACAACAGCATTTTCGAATTCATATTCTCCTTTGTGAGGTATTAATTCTATTACAGCATGACCGTATTGTCCACGTCCACCTGATTGTCTAACGAATTTACCTTCAGCTTTAACTTGTTTTCTGATTGTTTCTTTATAAGCAACTTGTGGCTTACCTACGTTACACTCAACTTTGAATTCTCTTTGAAGTCTATCAACGATGATTTCTAAGTGAAGCTCTCCCATACCTGCTATTATTGTCTGTCCTGTATCATGATTAGTCCAAGTTTTAAATGTTGGATCCTCTTCTGAAAGTTTTGCTAAAGATATTCCCATTTTTTCTTGGCTTGCTTTTGATTTTGGTTCTATAGCAACTTCTATAACTGGTTCTGGGAATTCCATGTTTTCTAGAATAACTGGAGAGTCTTCTGAACACAATGTATCTCCTGTAGTTGTCATTTTAAGTCCTATAACAGCACCTAAATCTCCTGCTCTTAATTCGTTAACTTCTTCTCTTGCATTAGCATGCATTTTAACAAGTCTTCCGATTCTTTCTTTTTTGCCTTTATTAGCATTTAATACATATGTACCACTTTCCATTACTCCTGAGTAAACTCTAGTGAATGCTAATTTACCAACAAATGGGTCAGTAGCTATTTTGAATGCTAACGCAGCTAATGGTTCATCATCATTTGCATGTCTTTCAACTTCTTCATTAGTTACAGCATCTGTACCTTTTATAGATGGTACATCAAGTGGTGATGGCATGTAATCAACAGAAGCATCAATCATCATTTGAACACCTTTGTTTTTGTAAGATGATCCACACATTACTGGAACGATTTCATTGTTGCATACACCTTTTCTTAAAGCAACTTTTAACTCTTCTATAGTTAACTCTTCTCCGTCAAGGTATTTCATCATTAACTCTTCATCAAGTTCTGCAATAGCTTCTATTAAAGCAGCTCTATATTCTTCAGCTAATTCTTTCATATCTTCTGGAACGTCAGTTTCTTCGATTTCTCTTCCAAGATCATCTTTGTAGATTTCTGCCTTATTTTTTAATAAGTCAATTATTCCAGCAAAGTTTTCTTCTTTTCCTATTGGTAATTGTATTGGCACTGCATTGCAATGTAATCTATCTCTCATCATGCTTACAACTCTGAAGAAGTCAGCACCCATTATATCCATTTTGTTTACATATGCCATTCTTGGTACACTGTACTTATCTGCCTGTCTCCAAACAGTTTCAGATTGAGGTTCAACCCCTCCCTTTGCACAGAATACACATACAGCTCCATCAAGAACTCTTAGAGATCTTTCAACCTCAACTGTAAAATCTACGTGTCCTGGTGTATCTATGATGTTTATTACGTGATCTCTCCAAAAACACATTGTTGCTGCAGAAGTAATTGTTATACCTCTCTCTTGCTCTTGAACCATCCAGTCCATTGTAGCTCCACCTTCGTGAGTCTCTCCTATTTTGTGAGTTCTTCCTGTGTAGAATAATATACGCTCTGTTGTTGTTGTTTTACCAGCATCTATATGAGCCATTATTCCGATATTACGAAATTTTTCTAATTCATATTGTCTAGCCACGTTTGTTTCCTCCTCTCAACGAGTGATTTTAAAATTTGACAAAACTGTTTTGGCAGAGCCAAAACAGTTTCAATATTAATATCTGTAATGAGCGAAAGCTTTATTAGCTTCTGCCATCTTATGAGTATCTTCTCTCTTTTTAACAGCTACTCCTGTGTTGTTTGAAGCGTCGATTAACTCGTTTGCAAGTCTCTCTCTCATGTACTTTTCGCCTCTTTTTTCACAAGCCATTAATAACCATCTTAGTCCTAATGTTTGTCTTCTTTCAGTTCTAACTTCGATAGGCACTTGGTAAGTAGCTCCACCTATTCTTCTTGCTTTAACCTCTAATAATGGCATTATATTGTTCATTGCTTCTTCGAAAACTTCTAAAGCTTCTTTGCCAGTTTTTTCTTTTATTATTTCAAATGCGTCGTAGCATATTTTTTGTGCTACTCCCTTTTTACCATCTTCCATAACATTGTTTATTAACTTAGTAACAACTTTTGAATTATAAACTGGATCTGGTAATACATCTCTTTTTGCTATAAATCCTTTTCTTGGCACTTTTCTTCCCTCCTTAACAATTTAAAATTAACTCATAGGTACTCGATATTTCTACCGCAAAGCACTCTGCTTCAACTAAATTTATTTAAATTAATGTATGTATAATCTATATAAATGCCGAAGGCATCGCACCTCTTAGCTCAATCAATTGAAACCAATTATTTTTGTTTTGGTTTCTTAGCACCATACTTAGATCTTGATTGTAATCTGTTTGCAACTCCTGCTGAATCTAGAGCTCCTCTTACTATGTGGTATCTTACCCCTGGTAAGTCTTTAACTCTTCCACCTCTTATAAGAACAACACTATGCTCTTGTAAGTTGTGTCCAACTCCACCGATGTAAGCAGTAACTTCATATCCATTTGTAAGTCTAACTCTTGCAATTTTTCTTAAAGCTGAGTTTGGTTTTTTTGGAGTTGTTGTTTTAACTACTGTACAAACTCCTCTTTTTTGTGGACACTCTTTTAATGCTGGTGCAGTTGATTTAGTTGCTAAAGATTTTCTTCCTTTTCTAACTAATTGGCTGATTGTTGGCATTATTTCACCTCCTATATTTTAGCATACTATTAATTTCTAATAGTATATCTATCTAAACATCATACACTAATACCAAGTACTAATGTATGATGATATAGATATATTTATATTAAATATCTAATAACAATTATTATAATATGAGCGCAGTGGCCGCCGAAACATCTATAGAGCATAGTTTCCCTAAATCTTTCATTGTTTCAACATACTCAATCTGCAGGTAATTAGCTTTTGCTAACTCTAAAATAGGGTTTGCAATCTTTGGATCTACATCTTTTGCTATATACAATATTTTACCTTGCTTAGCTTTTAATGCTTTAGTTGTTTGCTTAATTCCAACAACTTTTTCGCCTGTAAGTCTGCTTACCATATTTTCACCCCTCATATACTAGTGTAACCTTTCATAAAATCACACATTCTGTATTTTATCACCTTAGGCCTATACTGTCAATAAAATATATTCTTACTTTTATTCTGTTAGGCTTCTAAATTTTCTTCATTTTTTTCTTCTGTTTCATTTTCTGTAGATATTTTAATAGTTCTGTAACGATTCATACCAGTTCCAGCTGGAATTAACTTACCTATAATTACATTTTCTTTTAATCCAACTAATGGATCTACTTTTCCTTTTATCGCTGCATCTGTAAGAACTCTTGTAGTTTCTTGGAATGATGCTGCTGATAAGAAGGAATCTGTAGCTAAGGAAGCTTTAGTAATTCCTAGTAGTGTTATTTTACCTTCTGCTGGTACTCCACCTTCAGCTAATACTTTTTCATTAGCTGCTTCGAAATCAAACATATCTATCATTGTACCTGGTAATAACTCAGTATCTCCAGATTCTTCTATTTTAACTTTTCTTGTCATTTGTCTTACAACTACTTCTAAGTGTTTATCGTTGATATCAACACCTTGTAATCTATAAACCTTTTGAACTTCAGAAAGAAGATAGTTTTTAACTCCATTAACACCTTTAATTCTTATGATATCATGTGGGTTAACTGAACCTTCTGTTATCTCGTCTCCAGCTCCAATAAATTCACCATTAGCAACTTTTACTCTAGATCCAAATGGTATATCATAGCTGAATTCTTCGCCATCATTTGCAACAACTATAACAGTTCTCTTCTTCTTTGTTTCCTCTATTCTTGCTTCACCAGCTACATCACTTACGATAGCTAATCCCTTTGGTTTTCTAGCTTCAAATAGCTCTTCAACCCTTGGAAGACCTTGAGTGATATCCGCTCCGGCAACTCCCCCTGTATGGAATGTTCTCATTGTAAGCTGTGTTCCTGGTTCACCAATTGATTGAGCAGCAATTATACCAACTGCTTCTCCTATATTTATCTTTTGAGCTGTTGCCATGTTCATACCATAGCACTTACAACATACTCCTATTTTTGCTTTACATGTAAATACAGATCTTATTTTTACTTTCTTCACTCCTGCTTTTTCAACTCTTTCAGCAAGATGAATATCCATATAAGTATCGTTTGGAACTATAATTTCTCCAGTTTTTGGATCAATTATATCCTCTGCACTATATCTACCTGTAAGTCTTTCACTTAATGATTCTATTACTTCACTACTTTCTTTTATTTCACTTACTTCGAATCCTTCATGAGTTCCGCAATCCTCGTGTCTTACTATAACATCTTGACTTACATCAACAAGTCTTCTTGTTAAGTATCCTGAGTCAGCTGTTTTAAGAGCTGTATCGGCGTTACCTTTTCTAGCTCCGTGAGTTGAAATAAAGTATTGAAGTACGTCTAGACCTTCTCTGAATGACGCTCTGATAGGAAGTTCTATAATCTTACCTGATGGATTAGCCATAAGACCTCTCATACCTGCAAGCTGTTTGATCTGACTCTTAGAACCCCTGGCTCCTGAATCTGCCATCATAGCTATAGGATTGAATTTATCTAAGCTGTCCATTAAGGCATTCGCTATATCTTCAGTAGTCTTAGTCCACTTATCTATAACTCTGTTATATCTTTCATCTTCAGATATGAATCCTCTTCTGTACATTTTTTCAATTTTATCAACTGTTTCATCTGCTTCTTTAAGCAATGCTTTTTTAGCTTCTGGAACTTCCATATCTGATGTAGCAACTGTAATAGCTCCTATAGATGAGAAGTGATATCCTCTAGCTTTTATGTTATCAAGCATTTTAGATGTTTCTGTAGCGCCATATTTTAAATAGCACTTATCTATAATTTTCCCTAGATTTTTCTTACTTGCTAAGAAATCAATTTCTAGTTTAAACTCATTTTCAGGTAAACTTCTATCAACGAATCCTAAATCTTGAGGTATAGATTCATTAAATAATAACTTACCTGGTGTAGTATCAATGATTCCACTAACTAATTTACCATCTTTCATTTTAGAAAGTCTAACTTTTATTTTAGCATGTATATCTATATCTTTGCATTGATATGCCATATAAACTTCTTCTGGTGAAGAGAACATTCTTCCTTCACCTTTAGCACCATCTTTGTCTAAAGTTAAGTAATATGATCCTAGAACCATATCCTGAGTAGGTACACATACTGGTTTACCATCAGATGGTTTTAATATATTATGTGCAGCTAACATTAAGAATCTTGCTTCTGCTTGAGCCTCAACTGATAGTGGAACGTGAACAGCCATTTGGTCTCCATCAAAGTCTGCGTTGTATGCTGTACAAACTAATGGATGAAGTTTTATAGCTCTTCCTTCAACTAGAACTGGTTGGAATGCTTGTATTCCAAGTCTGTGTAGAGTTGGAGCACGGTTTAGTAATACTGGATGGTCTACTATTACTTCTTCTAGTACATCCCATACTTGAGGCATTACTCTTTCAACCATTCTTTTAGCACTTTTAATATTATGTGCGATTCCACTTTCTGTTAGCTTTTTCATAACAAATGGCTTAAATAATTCTAATGCCATTTCTTTTGGAAGACCACATTGGTACATTTTTAATTCAGGTCCTACAACGATAACTGAACGTCCAGAATAGTCAACACGTTTTCCAAGTAAGTTTTGTCTAAATCTTCCTTGTTTACCTTTTAACATATCTGATAAAGATTTTAACGGTCTATTTCCTGGTCCTGTAACAGGTCTACCTCTTCTACCATTATCTATAAGAGCATCTACAGCTTCTTGTAACATTCTTTTTTCATTTCTTACAATTATGTCTGGAGCTCCTAAATCTAAAAGTTTTTTAAGTCTATTATTTCTATTTATAACTCTTCTATATAAGTCATTTAAATCTGATGTAGCAAATCTTCCACCATCTAATTGAACCATAGGTCTTAAATCTGGCGGTATTACAGGTATTACATCTATAATCATCCACTCAGGTTTATTTCTAGATTTTCTAAAAGATTCTACAACATCTAATCTTCTAATAGTTCTAATTTTCTTTTGACCACTACTAGTTTTCAATTCTTCTTTTAATTCTAAAGATAACTGTTCTAAATCTATGTCTTGCAGAAGTCTTTTTACAGATTCTGCTCCCATTCCTGCTACAAATCCATCATATCCGTATTTATCAACAGCTTCTCTAAAATCTTTTTCAGTTAATATTTGCTTTTTCTCTAATGGAGTATCCTTTGCATCTAATACTACATATGAAGCAAAATATAATACTTTTTCTAGTGATCTTGGTGACATATCTAGAATTAATCCCATTCTAGATGGAATTCCTTTGAAGTACCAAATGTGTGATACAGGGGCAGCAAGTTCTACATGCCCCATTCTCTCACGTCTTACTTTAGCTTTTGTAACTTCAACTCCACATCTGTCACAAACTATCCCTTTATATCTTACTCTTTTATATTTTCCACAATGACATTCCCAGTCTTTCATAGGTCCAAATATTCTTTCGCAGAATAGGCCATCTTTTTCTGGTTTTAATGTTCTATAATTAATTGTTTCAGGTTTTTTTACCTCTCCTCTAGACCACTCTCTTATCTGTTCTGGAGAAGCAAGACCAATTTGTATTGCTTCAAAATTATTTAATTCAACCAAGGGTACATCCTCCCTTCAATTTTTAGTGTTCATCATTGAAATCATTTATTTCTATTACGTCATCAGAAAAATTTAGAGGTAAATTTTCATATTCTATCTCTACTTCTTCTTCTACTTCTTCTTCTATTGGTTCTATATACTCTTTTTCAGGTTCTTTTGGAGTTTGTTCCTCAGTACCCTCTATATTAACTTCTAAGTCTTCTAACTCTTCTTCTGCAGATTCTTTAAATCTGATTTCTTCTTTTGAGTCATTTAAAAGTTTTACATCTAAACAAAGTGCTTGTAATTCTTTTATAAGAACTTTGAATGATTCAGGTATTCCTGGCTCAGATATATTTTCACCTTTAACTATTGCTTCATAAGTTTTAACTCTTCCTACAACATCGTCTGACTTAACTGTTAAGATTTCTTGAAGTGTATGCGCTGAACCGTATGCTTCAAGTGCCCAAACTTCCATCTCTCCAAATCTTTGTCCTCCGAATTGAGCCTTACCACCTAGCGGTTGTTGAGTAACTAATGAGTATGGACCTGTTGATCTAGCATGTATTTTGTCATCAACTAAGTGATGCAGTTTTAATATATACATGTATCCAACTGTAACTCTACTATCAAAGGCTTCTCCAGTTCTACCATCATATAAAGCTGTTTTTCCATCTCTATTATATCCTGCTTTTTCTAAGCAATCTTCTATATCACTATCTAATGCACCATCAAATACTGGTGTTGCTATATGCCAACCTAATTCACTAGCTGCCCATCCTAAATGAACTTCTAGTACCTGACCGATGTTCATACGAGACGGAACCCCTAATGGGTTTAAGCATATTTGTAGTGGTCTACCATCTGGTAAGAACGGCATATCTTCTTCTGGTAAAACTCTTGAAATAACACCTTTGTTACCGTGTCTTCCCGCCATTTTATCTCCGACAGATATTTTTCTTTTTTGTGCTATATAGCATCTTACTAATTGATTTACTCCAGGAGGTAACTCATCTGAGTTCTCTTTTGTAAATACTTTCACATCTACTATAATTCCAGCTTCACCATGTGGTACTCTTAAAGATGTATCTCTAACTTCTCTTGCTTTTTCTCCAAATATAGCTCTTAATAATCTTTCTTCAGCAGTTAATTCAGTTTCTCCTTTTGGAGTTACTTTACCTACTAATATATCTCCAGATCTTACTTCAGCACCTATTCTTATGATACCTCTTTCGTCGATATCTTTAAGCGCTTCTTCACCTACATTTGGTATATCTCTTGTTATTTCTTCAGGTCCTAGTTTTGTATCTCTAGCTTCTGCTTCATACTCTTCTATGTGAACTGAAGTAAATATATCTTCTCTTACTAATTCTTCTGAAATTAACATAGCATCCTCGTAGTTATAACCTTCCCAAGTTATAAATCCTATACGTATGTTCTTTCCTAAAGCTATTTCTCCTAAATCCGTAGACGGGCCATCTGCAAGTACTGTACCTTTATCAACCTTTTCACCTTTATCAACTATAGGTCTTTGGTTTATACAAGTACCTTGGTTAGATCTTTTAAACTTAAGAAGTTTATAAGAATCCATTCCGCCATCTTCATCTCTTTTTACTCTAATTTCATTTGCGCTCACGTAAATTACTGTTCCAGCATTTCTAGCTTTTGGTAATACTCCAGAATCTACAGCAGCTTTAAATTCTATTCCTGTACCAACAACAGGCGCTTGTGTTCTTAATAGTGGAACTGCCTGACGTTGCATGTTTGATCCCATCAGTGCTCTTGATGCGTCGTCATTCTCTAAGAATGGAATCATTGCTGTAGCAACGGAAACTATTTGTCTTGGAGAAATGTCAACTAAATCAGCTTCTTCTCTTGGAACAACTATAACCTCAGCTTTTGCTCTAACTGTTACCTTTTTATCTACAAATATATTATCTTCTCCAATTGGTTCATTCGCTTGAGCAACTATATAGTTATCTTCTTCATCAGCAGTCATATATCTTATTTCATCTGTAATTACTCCAGTTTTCTTATTTATAACTCTAAATGGAGTCTCTATAAATCCATATTCGTTAACTTTAGCATAAGTAGCTAATGAGTTTATAAGTCCTATATTAGGGCCCTCTGGAGTTTCTATTGGACACATTCTTCCGTAATGTGAATAGTGAACGTCTCTTACTTCAAAACCAGCTCTTTCTCTTGAAAGTCCTCCTGGTCCTAATGCAGATAATCTTCTCTTATGTGTTAATTCGGATAATGGGTTTGTTTGATCCATGAACTGTGATAACTGTGAACTACCAAAGAATTCTTTTATAGATGCAACCACTGGTCTTATGTTAATTAATGCCTGTGGAGTTATTACTTCCTGGTCTTGAATTGTCATTCTTTCTTTGACAACTCTTTCCATTCTTGAAAGTCCAATTCTGAATTGGTTTTGTAATAATTCTCCTACTGATCTTAATCTTCTATTTCCTAAATGATCTATATCATCTACATATCCAATTGCATAAGCTAAACCTAACTCATAACTTATTGTTGCATATATGTCATCTTTGATTATATGTTTAGGTATTAATTTGTTTATGTTTGCTTTGATTTTTTCTTTTATACTATCTTCATCACTGTTATTATCTAAGATTTCTTTAAGTGTTGGATAGTGAACTAATTCTCTTATATTTAATTCCTTAACATCAAAGTCTACATGTTTAGTTATATCAACAAAGTGGTTTCCTATTATTCTTAAAACTTTGTCTTCTACTAATATGTCAACAGAGTTTATTCCTAAATTTTGAATATCTAGCGCAACATCTCTGTCAATTTTTTCCCCTTTTTCAACTATTATTTCGCCAGTTGAAGGGTTTACTATGTTTTCAGCAGCTATTTGATTAGCGATTCTTAAATGAATAGCTAACTTTTTGTTGAATTTATATCTTCCAACTCTAGATAAATCATATCTTTTTGCATCAAAGAATAATGAATCTATCAATGAAATAGCACTGTCAACAGTTGGTGGTTCACCCGGTCTCAATCTTTTATAAATCTCTAATAATGCTTCATTTCTATCTTTAGTATTATCTTTTTCTATAGTAGCTTTTAATCTTTCTTCTTCACCAAAGAAATCTAATATTTCAGCATCACTACCATAGTGCATCATTACTCTTGCAAGAACTGTTATTGGTATTTTTCTAGTTTTGTCAATTCTTACATATATAATGTCATTTGAGTCTGTTTCGTATTCTAGCCATGCACCTCTGTTTGGTATAACAGTAGATGTAAATAACTTTTTACCAGTTTTATCAACTGAATAGTTATAGTAGACACCTGGTGATCTAACAAGCTGGCTTACAATAACTCTTTCTGCACCATTTATAACAAAAGTTCCTTGTTCCGTCATTAATGGGAAATCTCCCATGAAGACATCTTGTTCTTTTATTTCTCCAGTCTCATTATTACGTAATCTAACTTTTACTTTTAGTGGTGCTGCATAAGTTGTATCTCTTTCTTTACATTGTTCTACGCTGTATTTGATGTTATCAAAATCAAGCTTATAGCCAACAAATTCTAAGGCTAAATTTCCTGTATAATCTTGAATTGGATTAATGTCTTCAAATACTTCTTGTAAACCTTCTTTTAAAAACCAATTGTATGAATCTAATTGAACCTCAATTAGATTAGGCATGTTTGCCTTATCGCCTACTCGAGCAAAACTCATTCTTGTTCTTTTTCCATTTTTGACAGGATGTACCATCAGCTTTCACCCCTTGTATAAACTAAAATAACCCAAAAACCCACTATCCCCTAGGACTTTGTGTTTTCGGACTTCACACTTTTTCATCATGCTATTATAACCAATTGTAGAATTTTTATTCACACATATATATTTCTTCTTTTTTCTACAATTAATTACATAACTTAAACTGTCTAATTACTTTCGCATTGAATTATTTTATCACATTTTCAACCTAAAGTCAAGCTTTAGATGAAAAAAGGAGCACTATGAAAGTACTCCTTTTTTTGTTAATGTTGCAACTATTTTACTTCTACAGCTGCTCCAACTTCTTCTAATTTAGCTTTCATTTCTTCAGCTTCGTTTTTGCTTACGCCTTCTTTTAATGTTTTAGGAGCTCCATCAACTATTTCTTTAGCTTCTTTTAATCCTAATCCAGTTATTTCTCTAACTGCTTTTATAACTTTTATTTTGTTAGCTCCAGTACTTGCTAGAACTACTTCAAATTCAGTTTTTTCTTCTGCTGCTGCTCCTGCAACTGCTGCTCCTGCTACTGCAACTGGTGCAGCTGCGCTTACTCCGAATTCTTCTTCACAAGCTTTAACTAATTCATTTAATTCTAAAACGCTCATTTCTTTTATAGCTTCTATTATTTGCTCTTTTGTCATTTTAAATGCACCTCCGAAATTTATCTTTCTTTTTTTATCTTTGTTATAGTGTTTTGTTTGTATATTCTTACTCAGCTGTTTCTTCTTTTTTATCTGCTATAGCAGTTAATAAGTACGCTAAGTTTGATAATGGAGCTTTGAAACTTCCAAGAAGTTTTGCAAGTAATACCTCTCTTGGTGGTATTGAAGCAAGCTCTTTAACTTTATCTCCATCAAATAATTCGCCTTGAACTACTCCAGCTTTTAATTGTAGCTTTTTGTTAGCTTTTGCGAAATCATTTAATATTCTTGCTGGAGCTGTTGGATCCTCATAACCAAATGCTATTGATACAGGTCCTTGAAGGTATGTTTCTAATCCTTCTATTCCTAGCTCTTTAGCAGCTAATGCTACTAATGTGTTTTTGTAAACTTTATACTCAACACCAGCTTCTCTTAAATTCTTTCTTAATTCTGTGTCTTGCTCAACTGTTAATCCTTGATATTCACTTAGTATAACGCCTTGAGCTTTTTCTAATTTTTCTTTTATTTCAGCAACTTTTGCTTCTTTTAATGCTCTGTTTTTGCTTTGCACTGTGTGTCCACCTCCTCACAGCTTTCACTGTTTATTTAAAATTAAAAGTCTCCCCGCAAACATACGAAGAGACCAATAAAATCATCACGTTCTATTAGAACCCTCGGTAGGTTAATCTGTTACGCCAAAGGCACCTACTGTCTACGGAATATTTATTATATTCAACTTTTAAGATTCTAACATACTTGTTGCAACTAGTCAATATATTTTTTTAAAATTATTCAGTAACTTTTGCTGGGTTGATTTTAATTCCAGGACCCATTGTGCTTGCTACTGTAACTGATTTTATATATTGTCCTTTTGCTGCAGCTGGTTTTGCTTTTACTACTGCATCCATTAAAGTAGTGAAGTTCTCTTGTAATTTAGCTTCTCCAAAAGATTTTTTACCTACTCCAACGTGTATTATAGCAGTTTTGTCTACTCTGTATTCAACTTTACCAGCTTTAATGTCAGCTAAAGCTTTAGTAACATCAAATGTAACTGTTCCAGATTTAGGGTTTGGCATTAATCCTTTTGGTCCTAATACTCTTCCTAATCTTCCTACTACTCCCATCATATCTGGTGTAGCAACAACTACATCAAATCCAAACCAGTTTTCTTTTTGGATTTTCTCTACTAATTCTTCTGCTCCAACGAAGTCTGCGCCTGCTGCTTCTGCCTCTTTAGCTTTATCGCCTTTAGCGAAAACTAAAACTCTAACTGTTTTACCAGTTCCATGAGGTAGAACAACTGCTCCTCTAACTTGTTGATCCGCATGTCTTGGGTCAACACCAAGTCTTACGTGAACTTCTATTGTCTCATCAAATTTTGCTTTTGATGTTTTTATCGCAAGCTCCATAGCTTCTGATGGTGTATATAGAGTGTTTCTTTCTACTAATTTAGCACTCTCTATGTAGTTTTTTCCCATATTGCTATCCTCCTTTGTGGTATTAACGGTTTTTGCCTCCCACTAATTTAAAAATCGAATTATTCTTCTACTGTTATTCCCATGCTTCTAGCTGTTCCAGCTATCATGCTCATAGCAGTTTCTACTGATGCAGCGTTTAAATCTGGCATCTTTAATTCAGCTATTTCTCTAACTTGAGCTGCAGTTACTGTAGCAACTTTTGTTCTGTTAGGTACGCCTGAACCACTCTCGATTCCAGCTGCTTTCTTTAAAAGAACTGCTGCTGGTGGAGTTTTTAGTATGAAGCTGAATGATCTGTCTTGAAATACAGTAATTACTACTGGTATTATTAATCCAGCCTTATCAGCAGTTTTTGCGTTAAACTCCTTACAGAATCCCATGATATTAACACCATGTTGTCCTAATGCTGGTCCAACTGGTGGTGCTGGTGTTGCTTTTCCTGCAGGAAGTTGAAGTTTTATCATTCCTGTTATTTTCTTAGCCATGAGTTTACACCTCCTATATTGTGGTAATCGGACTTTAAAAGCCCTCCCACTTAATAAGAATAAATCTATATTAAGATTTTATCTTATAAGCTTAATCCATTTTTTCTATTTGATTAAAATCAAGTTCAACAGGAGTTTCCCTGCCAAACATATCAACTAGACCTTTTACTTTATGCTTCTCTATATTTATTTCTTGTATAGAAAGCATAAATTCTGCAAATGGGCCAGATACTATTTTTACCTGCTCCCCAACTTCTATATCTATAGAAATTGATTTTTCAACAATTCCCATGTTTTTTGCCTCTTCTTCTGTTAGAGGCACTGGTTTTGATCCTGGTCCAACAAATCCTGTAACTCCTCTAGTATTCCTTACGATATACCAAGAGTCATCTGTCATAACCATTCTAACCATTACATATCCAGGGAATATTTTTTTGTAAGTTACTTTTTTCTTGCCATCCTTGATTTCAACTTGTTCTTCCATAGGAACTTGAATGTCATGAATGAACTCTTCAAGGTTTCTATTTTCAATAGCTTTTTCAAGGTTAGCTTTAACTTTGTTTTCATATCCAGAATAAGTATGAACAACATACCATTTAGCTTTTCCTGTCATAACTTCAGGGGTTGATTAAACCAATCCCCTACCTCCCTTTTCTATTATTTGAAGAACATTTTAAAGAGGTTATTGAAACCAGTATCCAACAAACCTACTAGAATCACATAAAGAAGACAAAAGCTAATCACTGCTCCAGAAGCTTTTTTAATTTCTTTCTTGGAAGGCCAAGTTACTCTTTTGAACTCAGCTTTTAAGTCTACAAAAAACTGAATGACTCCTGAACGCTTCTTTTTTGTATTTGACTTTTTTTCAACATTCTTAGCCATCTTTTTTTCACATCCCCAATTTTAATTAGGTATAATTATTTTGTTTCTTTATGAAGTGTATGTTTGTGGCAGAATTTGCAATATTTTTGCATTTCTATTCTGTCTGGGTTGTTTTTCTTGTTTTTCATTGTATTGTAGTTTCTTTGTTTGCAATCTGTGCATGCTAAAGTCACTTTAACTCTCACAGTCTACACCTCCTAATTCACGAGTGATTTATCTTAAACTTAATCGTATTGTCTTTATTATATTAGAAATTAAAATCCGAATTTTTAACTACCCAATTAATTTATCACAAGTTTTTAAATATGTCAACAAATTAGTTAGTAGCTTTATCTTTGGTAAGTATTTCTGTTTTTTCATTTTTTATTCATTTTGGCCTTTTTATTCAAAATGCCTTTTAAAAGGACTAGGTTAGAAACCCAGTCCTATTATGGTGATTTCTTTTTATTATTACTTAACTATTGAAGTAACAACTCCTGATCCTACAGTTCTTCCACCTTCTCTGATCGCGAATCTTAATCCCTCATCCATTGCTACTTGAGTTATTAATTCAACGTTCATGTCGATGTGATCTCCTGGCATTACCATTTCCATTCCGTCTGGTAATTTGATTGATCCTGTTACATCAGTTGTTCTGAAGTAAAATTGTGGTCTGTATCCATCGAAGAATGGTGTATGTCTTCCGCCTTCTTCTTTTTTAAGTACATATACTTGACCTACGAATTTTTTGTGTGGATTTACTGTTCCTGGTTGAGTTAATACTTGACCTCTTTGGATGTCAGTTCTTTGTATTCCTCTTAATAAAGCTCCGATGTTATCTCCTGCTTCTGCTTGATCTAGAAGTTTTCTGAACATCTCAACTCCTGTACATACAGTTTTTCTTTTCTCTTCGCTTAATCCTACTACTTCAACTTCGTCTCCAACTTTAAGAATTCCAGCTTCAACTCTTCCTGTTGCTACTGTTCCTCTTCCTGTTATTGTGAATACGTCCTCTACTGGCATTAAGAATGCTTTATCTGTAGCTCTTTCTGGTGTTGGAATGTATTCATCTACGTGTCCCATTAATTCCATGATGCATGCTGTTGCTGCTTCATCTGTTGGGTTTTCTAATGCTTTTAATGCTGATCCTGTTACTACTGGAATATCATCTCCTGGGAAGTCATATTCGCTTAATAGCTCTCTGATTTCCATTTCAACTAATTCTAGTAATTCTGGATCATCTACCATATCTGCTTTGTTTAAGAATACTACTATGTATTGTACTCCAACTCTTGATGCTAGTAGTATGTGCTCTCTTGTTTGTGGCATTGGACCATCTGCTGCTGATACAACTAAGATAGCTCCATCCATTTGTGCTGCTCCTGTGATCATGTTCTTAACATAGTCAGCATGTCCTGGACAGTCAACGTGTGCATAGTGTCTTGCATCTGTTTCATACTCAACGTGTGCTGTGTTGATTGTGATTCCTCTTTCTTTTTCTTCTGGTGCTTTATCTATTTCGTCATATTTAAATGCCTCTGCGAATCCTCTGTTTGCTAATACTGTTGTGATTGCAGCTGTTAATGTTGTTTTACCGTGGTCAACGTGTCCTATAGTTCCTATGTTAACGTGCGGTTTACTTCTTTCAAATTTTGCTTTTGCCATTTATAATTCCTCCTTTTATTCTTTAAATATTTATCCTATAAACTCATCCTGGCGTGTTGTCATCCCTCAACGAGTTTGGAGCCCATAACCGGGATTGAACCGGTGACCTCCACCTTACCAAGGTGACGCTCTACCTACTGAGCTATATGGGCATTATCCTTATTCAAGTGCGTCGTATAAATTGCTTTATATCAGTTATTCATTATACAATATGTATAATGTATTGTCAACGTAAATCACACTCTTTTATTTAGACATTTTTCTAATTTTCTCTTAACTCTTTGAAGTGCGTTATCTATTGATTTTGCTTGCCTATCAAGGTCACAAGCAATCTCTTGATAAGATTTTCCATCTAAATACGACATTAAAACTTCCATTTCAAGTTCTGATAACACTTGCCCTATTTCATTTTCTATATTTTGTAATTCTTCTCTACTTATAACTAATTCTTCTGGATCTGAAATTTTAACCCCTGATATTATATCCATCAAAGTTCTTTCAGATTCCTCATCGTATATTGGTTTATTTAAAGATATATAAGTATTTAAAGGAATGTGTTTTTGACGAGTAGCAGTTTTAACCGCCGTTATTATTTGTCTTGTAACACAAAGCTCTGCAAATGCCTTAAACGATGCCAATTTATCCAATCTAAAATCTCTTATTGCTTTAAATAATCCAATCATACCTTCTTGATATATATCTTCTCTGTCTGCCCCAATTAAAAAATATGATTTAGCCTTTCCCCTAACAAAATTTTCATATTTACATAACAAGTAATCTAATGCTTCTTTGTTTCCTTCTCTAGCTAATATAACTATTTCTTCATCCGTTTTATCTATAAAGGAATTTTTATTTTCTCCATTGTCAACCCTTTTTTCCAACAGCATTCCCTCCAAAAATTAACTATGAATTTACTTTAGATTATACAGTATTATAAAATTGCGTCAAGCTCACTATTACTGACTTCTTCTCATCTTTTCTAATATTTTTGCTATATCTTCATCTATCATATCTTCAAATAAGTTCCTCTTCTGAGAGTATACCTTCTCACATTTTTTTCCTATTTTCCCTTCAATCTTCATAACTTCATGATAAAATTCTAAAGAAGACATCCTACTGGCGCCCCTTTGAAATGTGACTTGTTGTTCTAACGAGTCAGATGTAACCACATATACCTCAAATTTTCGTCCTATAAGATTCACCTTTTTTTCTATATATGCATCTGCCGTTTCTCCCTCTTTAGTAAATACAACACTTACCTTATCATTTTTTTCTTTTTTTTCATAAGCCCCTTTAACCATATGTGCATCAAATACCACTTCTATTTTATAACCACAAAACGCTGAGTAATTACGCATTATGTCAAGTAATTTTTCTCTAGCTGACTCATAACTATATTCTTTTATTTCTTTTAGTTCTGGCCAGCTGTTTATCACATTATATCCATCAACAAAAACTATTCTCACAATGATTAACAAAAGTCATTAAGACTTTTGTTTTAATACCTCATACATCAATATTCCGCCTGCTACTGAAGCATTTAATGAAGTTATTTGTCCAACCATAGGTATTTTAACCAATACATCACATTTTTCTTTTGTTAGTTTTGACATACCTTTTCCTTCACTTCCTATAACTAACGCAACTGCTCCACTTAGGTCTGTTTTGTAACATACTTCACCTGACATATCTGCACCATAAATCCAAAGCCCATGTTCTTTTAATTCATCTATAGTAGTATTTATATTAGTAACTTTTGCTATTCTCATGTGTTCTGTAGCCCCAACTGCTGTTTTGTAAACTGTAGGTGTTACCCCAACATTTTTTCTTTTTGGAATTATAATTCCGTGTACTCCACAAACTTCTGCTGTTCTTATTATTGACCCAAAATTGTGTGGATCTTCAATTTCATCTAGGATTATTATAAATGGTTTTTCATCTTTAGACTTTGCATAATCTAATATATCCTTTATATCATAATATTTATAAGGAGTAACTTTTGCTATAACTCCTTGGTGTGCTGAAGTTTGAGACATTTCATCAAGTTTAGCTCTTTCAACATACTTAATTACAATTCCTTGTTCCTTTGCTAATCCTAAAACAACATTTATAGATCCTTTAGAGTCTCCTTTAGCTACCAATATTTGTTCTATAGTTGTATCAGACTTTAACGCCTCTATAACAGCATTTCTTCCTTCTATTAGGTCTTCTCTTATCACTAAATCTTCTTTCACTCTTTCTTCTCTTACTCTACTTCCTTTAAATCTATCTTCTCTCACTCTATTTTCTTTCACTCTATTTTCTTTAAATCTGTTATTCTCATCTTTTCTTTTAGTCATAAACTTAACCTCTTTCAAATTTTATAATTGATTATATTTATCTTTAATTTTCAAGATTTCACCACAAGTCATAGTACCCTCTGGACATGAACCCTTTAAGCATGAAGGACCTGAAAATTTAAATATTGTAGGTGCCACTTTTTTAGCTTCTTTAAGCATTTCATCTGCCATATTTCTAATTTCCCACTGAGCTCTATTACAACATCTATGAGCAAAAAAGTGCATAAGTTCTCTGGCATTCATAGTTACTATAATTTTAGTTTCACATGCATTTGGGAATACGTATCTAGCATCTTCTATGGCTTTTTTCACACTAGAATTTTTAATTCTTTTTTTAACTTTTTCATCTATTTCATCTTCGCATACTAATTTATTAGTTTCTATATACTTTTGAATTTCACTATTATAAAAATCATTATATAATATTTCAACTATATCATCATAATCCTTTTGATTTTTATTCATTGCACTTATAAAAATTTCTTTGGCCTTTTCATGTTTTTCTATGTTTGGTGGAACTATATACTGAAATTGCTTTAATTTAACATACCTTTGACTTTGTTGTGAATATGAAGCTACTCTATGTCTTACCAATTGATGTGTTAAACTTCTAGATACCCCTTCTATAGCAAAGGTAAAACTTATATGTTCTACTGGTGAATAGTGTCCATAGTTCATTAACATTTCTATAAATTTATTTGTCTTATTTCCATCTAATCCTTCTAATATTTCATCAACACCAACTGAGCTATAGCAAAGTTTAGCTGCTGATGCTACTACTTTTTCTGGATTAGGTGTATGTTCTATAAGTTTAACTTTCAACATTAGTTTTTTCCTCCTCATATTTTATAACTTTTGTTAATACATAATCTAATCTTTCTGTTTCTCCACTTAAGTATAAATATCCAATTAATGCCTCAAAACCTGTAGCCCATTTATACTCTATAACATCACCATTTTTAGGCGTATGCGATTTGCTATTTCTTCCTCTTTTAAATATTGCCATTTCTTTTTCATTTAACTCATCAATAATTTGTTTCATATATTCGCATTGGGATTTAGCCTTAACATAGCTCACTGTTTTTTTATGCAATTTATTTACATTCATACCCCTAAATTTTTCTATTAAATATGTTCTTATAAATACCTCATATACAGCATCCCCAGCTAATGCTAACACTAATGGATTTAGCTGTATTATATCTGTTTCTGAAAATTTATTTTTTATTAAATCAAAATCCATGATTTTCTCCTTATTTTATACTTTGTTTTAATTTATCTTTCTTATAGGTTTCCACGCTGACTTTTAAAATTCATTCATCCAAAATTTCCATACCCAAAATAGTGATGTAATCTTGTAAACATCTAAACTCAAAATTCTATTTCACATGAAAATATTTTTAAGTTCGTGAATAAATCCAATTCCAAACTTGTGTCCCTACATAACATATTATATATCAATTTATACTGATTTTCACTTTCTATGTTGTTTTTACATAATACATATTATCATATTAAATAATTAAATAAAAATTTTCTTATTTTTATTTTTTAATTATAACCTTTTCATAGGATTCAAAGTTGACTCTTAAATTTATTCACTCCAAAACTTGGATACTCAACATAGTGAGACATGCTCTGACTCACTTGAAATTTAACATTACATTTTATATAAAAATATTATAAGTTAATTAATTTTTCAAAAACAAAAGCGCTTACAACTTTTGAAAGTCATAAACGCTCTTTTATAAAAATACTTACGTATTTATTTACTATTTAGTTAATTCGTCTATAGCATATCCTTTTGCTGATAATGATGTTTTTATCATTTCTGCATGTTCTTTAGATTCTGTTTCTACTTCAATTTCAATACTAGAAATCTCTAATCCTTTTGGATTCCAGTTTTTATCTTGTTTTACTTTATAAACATTTCCACCTAATGATGCTATTTCAGAAATTAAATTTCCTAATTCACCTATTTTATCTTTTAATTCAATTTGTAAAGTTATTCTTCTTTTATTTAAAAGTAATTGTCTATCTATTATTTTAGAAACTGTAGCTATATCTATGTTACCACCACTAACTACTGTAACAACTTTTTTACCTGCATTTTTAACTTTTCCTGATAATAATGCAGCTAGTCCAACAGCACCAGCGCCTTCAGCTACAACTTTATTTCTTTCCATTAATGAGAATATTCCGCTTGCTATTTCATCTTCAGTAACTGTAACTATTTCATCAACATATTTTTTAATTACTTCAAATGTTTTATTTCCTGGAGTTTTAACTGATATACCATCTGCTAATGACTTAGGTCCATCAACTGTTACAACTTCTCCCTTTTCTAAGGAAACTTTACTTGAAGCTATCACATCTGCTTGAACTCCAATTATTTTTATGTTAGGATTTATAGATTTTGCAGCAACTGCTATACCAGCAATAATTCCGCCACCACCAATTGGTACTAAAATAGCGTCTGCATCTGGTAAATCTTCTAATATTTCAAGAGCAATTGTTCCTTGTCCAGCCATTACTTGATCATCATCAAATGGATGTAAGAAAGTAGCGCCTGTTTCCTTTTGAACTTCTACTGCTTTAGCATAACAATCATCATAAACTTCTCCATGTTGTATTACTGTTGCACCATAGTTTTTAGTTGCTTGAACTTTTGCAAGTGGTGCAGTAACTGGCATACATATTGTAGACTTAATTCCAAATGCTGTAGCTGCATAAGCAACACCTTGCGCATGGTTTCCTGCTGATGAAGCAACAACTCCTTTAGCCTTTTCTTCTTCAGTTAAGGATGCTACTTTATTGTAAGCTCCTCTTAATTTGAAAGAACCAGTTTTTTGTTTGTTTTCACATTTTAGATATACTTCATATCCTGTTTGTTTTGAAAAAGTTGATGATACAAATAACGGAGTTTTTCTTGATACCCCTTTAAGATTTTCTTGCGCTTTTTTTACGTCAGCTAATGTTATCATTGTTATTACTCTCCTTTTGTTTGAAAGATTTTTCTTGTTTCAAACATTGACTTTGTTCCAAACATTCGTTTTTGTTTGAAACATTAGTTTTGTTTGAAACGTATATCTTATCAGAAAATTTAATTTAGTTTTTCCCCTTTTTTAATAACACTAATAATAGCCCCTTACATTTAAACCCTTATATTTTATTATAGCTAGCATGATTATAATATATAATCATGCCAGTTATTATCTACTTTTATTTTATAACTTATTTTGTTCAAATTCAACCTTTATTCTGTCAATTACTTCGGAAATTTTAATTTCTTCAACTTCCCCACCATTTCTAAGTTTAAATTCTACTATTCCATCAGTTAATTTTTTACCTACTGTAATTCTCATTGGTATTCCAATTAACTCAGAATCTTTAAATTTAACTCCAACTCTTTCATTTCTATCATCTAAAAGAGCCTTTATTCCTAATTGTTGTAGTTGTAAATAAATTTTTTCCGCTTCTGCTACTTGTTCTTCATTTTTCATAACAGCAGGAATTACAACAATGTGATATGGTGCTATTTCTAAAGGCCAAACTATACCATTTTCATCATTGTGTTGCTCTATTATAGCTGCCATTGTTCTATTTACACCTATACCATAACAACCCATAACTAATGGTTTATTTTTTCCATCTTCATCAATGAAATTTGCATTCATAGATTTTGAATACTTAGTGCCCAGTTTAAATATATGTCCTACTTCTACGCCTCTAGCAATTGTGATATTTCCACCACATTTAGGACATTTATCTTCAACAGTGATTTTTCTGAAATCTCCCACAATTCCTTCAAAATCTCTTCCATAGTTGGCATTTTCAAAATGATAGTCTGTTTCATTAGCTCCAATAACAAAGTTTTTCATTTTAGTAACTTCTTCATCAATAAACAATTTGTCTACTTTTATTCCTATTGGGCCTGCAAAACCAACTTGCGCGTTAGTTGCATTGATAACTTTTTCACTATCACACATCATGAATTCTACCACACCACCTAGTGCATTTGCAACCTTTATTTCATTCAATTCTCTGTCGCCTCTTACCATAATAGCAACTATTTGTTCATCAGCTTTAAATAATAAAGTTTTTGCTAACTTTTTCTTATTTATTCCTAACCCATTAACTAATTCATCTATAGTTTTTATATTTGGTGTATGGATTTTATTTAATTCTTTTAAGTCTTCTTCTGGTCCTTCTTCTGCTGTAGCTGGTGCTTTTTCAACATTTGCAGCATATTTACACTCATCACAGAATACTATTTCATCTTCTCCAACCTCTGATTTAACCATGAATTCTGCTGATCCTGATCCACCCATAGCTCCTGAATCTGCTTCTACTGGACTAAAATCTAATCTACATCTAGTAAATATGTTACAATATGCTTCATACATTTTATCATATGATAAATCAAGTCCTTTTTCATCTCTATCAAAAGAATATGCGTCTTTCATAACAAATTCTCTTGATCTCATTACTCCGAATCTTGGTCTTCTTTCATCTCTATATTTTGTTTGAATTTGATATAAATTTATTGGTAATTGTTTATATGATTTTATCTCATTTCTTGCAAAATCTGTGAACACTTCTTCATGTGTTGGTCCTAGACAAAATTCTCTTTCATTTCTATCTTGCAATTTGAACATTTCTGGCCCCATAACATCCCATCTTCCAGATTCCTTCCAAAGTTCTGAAGGAAGCAACGCTGAACATAAGAATTCTTGTGCTCCTGCTTTATCCATCTCATCTCTTACAATGTTTTCAATATTTTTTAGCACTTTAAGACCTATTGGTAAATAGTTATACACTCCTGATGCTAACTTTCTCATCATACCAGCTCTTAACATTAATTGATGACTTAATATTTCCGCTTCTGCTGGAACTTCTCTTAATGTTCCTAAATACATATTTGATACTCTCATCTTGCCACACTCCTTAAATCTATATACACTTATTTTTTTGTATAAAAAAAACTCGTCCCTGTTTTAGGGCGAGTTATATCGCGGTACCACCTAAATTTTGTACTCTCATTTTGATATCGGTATTTATTACCGGTAGTTTTTGCTACTGCTCAAAAGTAGGTTCGAAATTGGTGAAAACATCTCAGCATAAAGTTTTCTCTCTGTATAGTAATTTCTACTATTCTTTATCATCGCTTACCATTATTCTTTTATAAAAGTAAATTTAATATACCATTTTAAAAAAATCATGTCAAGATAAAAAAAAGGAAAGTAATTTATATATTTTATAATTTTTACTTTCCTAGAATTAATTTTGTTATATTGTATTTTCTATTATCTTTTCAGCTAATAATAAGTCTTCTGGGGTAGTTATTTTTATATTATTATAGCTCCCCTCATAAAGAAATACTTTATTCCCATAATGTTCAACTACCATAGTATCATCAGTAACACTTATATTTTCTTTTAAAATATTTTCATGACATTTTAAAATTAAATCGTATTTAAAAACCTGAGGTGTCTGAACTGCAAATAAATCATTTCTATTTGGTGTTTTTAATGAAAACCCACTATTATCTTTTATTTTTATAGTATCTTTAGGTAACACTCCACAAGCACAAGCTCCATAGACTTTGGAATATTTTATTCCATCCTCTATAATTTTTTCGTCAACAAAAGGTCTTGCGCCATCATGTATAAGAACTGTATCACAATCTGTTAATTCCTTAAGCCCATTTAAAACAGAATATTGTCTTTCCTTACCACCACATACTATTTTCTTTACTTTATCAATTTTATACTTATCAACAATTTCACGTCTACAATAATCTATTTCCTTTTCAGAAGCAACCAATAAGATTTCATCAATTAGATTACAATTATTAAAGGCCATAAGTGTATGATATAGTATGGGCTTGCAATTAAGTTCTAAAAATTGCTTATTTTTATTAGCGCCCATCCTTTTTCCTCTTCCTGCTGCTAATACTATCACTTTATTTGCCATTTAACATTTTTACTTCCTCTCTAATTCTTGCAAAAATCATTCTTCCTGCTGCTGTTTGTAACACTGATGTAACTGTTACTATAACAATATCACCAATGTGATTTCTACCGTCTTCAACAACAATCATAGTTCCATCATCTAAATATGCTAGTCCTTGGCCAGATTCTTTACCATCTTTAACTATTTGTATTTTCATATCTTCTCCTGGTAGAACTACTGGTTTTATAGCATTAGCTAACTCATTTATGTTCAGCACTGGAACACCTTGAACTTCTGCAACCTTATTTAAGTTATAATCATTTGTTATTACTTTTCCATTTAAAACTTGTGATAATTTTAGTAACTTACTATCAACCTCTGCAATTTCTGGAAAATCACCTTCCCAAATTTCAACTTTTATACTTAACTCCTTTTGTATTTTGTTAAGTATATCAAGTCCTCTTCTTCCTCTATTTCTTTTTAACCCATCGCCAGAATCAGCTATATGTCTTAGCTCATCTAATACAAAGTTAGGTATTACAAGAGTTCCCTCTATAAATCCAGTTTGACAAAGATCAAAAATTCTTCCGTCTATTATCACTGAAGTATCTAGTACTTTAGCAGTACCTTTTGGAATATTTTTTAATTTGCCATCTTTTGACGTTGATCCCTTTTTCATATTAGAAAAAAGATTTAATATATCCTCTTTCTTCCTAATTGCCATATCAGCACAAACCACAACTAATATGACAGTTACTATAAACACTATTATTGTTGAAATAGCAGAATTTGCTTTTACTAAATTTGCTAGCAATGAAGCAACAATTAAACCTAAAACTGCACCAGCTAGTCCTAATAGCATATCTGCTGTTGGTAATTTTTGTAATCTCTTTTCTACACAATCTATCGTTTTAATAATAAGTTTAGTTACATATGCAGATATAAAGTAAAAGAACAACAAAAATAATAAAATACAAAATATAATAAATAAAATTCCTTTAACTGACGATGTTGACATTATTCCTATTTTAGATAATAAATTATAATCTATTACTAGTTTTCCTACTATGTAACCTAAACTTCCTCCCCCTAAAGTTATAAGCACTCTTAATATTTTTTTAATCAATAATATTCACCTCCTAATTTAATTATTGACAAATACCACTAATACTATCCTATCTTTATAAATAATATATATTATCAAATATATTATTTCAATAGAGATATATATTTTACAAATATTTTATCACTATTTATTTTATAAAAGTTAAAATTCAGAAACATTTTTATATTTTTCTCAAAAATTTCCTCACTTTGACCCCCTATCATTATTTAAATTAATAATATATTATAGAGTCATCACATCTCCTCTAGCTTTTTTACAAGAATAAGATTTAGTTGTGTTTTTTATAAGGAGTTGAATAAAAATGAAAGATTTAATTTTTGATGAGTTTCAAAATTCAGTTGATGATTGCTTACTTAGACACAGAAGTATATTAGACATTATGAGCAAACTTGATGAATCCCAATCTAGGGTTAATAGATCTATTGTAAAGTGTATAACTTCATGTGGCTGTCTACAAATTGAAGCGTCAAAACAAAAGGCACCTAATGATTTTGATACTTCTGATTTTGATTCTTTTAAAAGTTGTTTTGATACACATGTTAAAGGCAAACTTTGTGATAATTGTAGAGAGGTTATTGAAAAAGAATTAGGTAACCACTTCTTTTATATAGCTTCTTTATGCAATTGCACTAATTTGAATATTTATGATGTTTTACTAAAAGAGTATAAAAATATGGTTTCACTTGGAAAATACACCTTAAAGTAATTTATAAGATATAGCACAAATTTAAATTTGTGCTATATTTGTTTTTGAATATGATATTGCTCTTTAAATTTTTCAAACCAATCACTAATGTATTTAGCTCTTATCTCTCCAATACCTTCTACTGAATCTAGTTCTTCTACTGTTGCTGATATAATAAATCTTAATTCTTTAAATTGATTTACCAAATTTTCTATCACTGTTGATGGCAATCTATATATTTTATTTAAAATTCTATATCCTTTTGGATAAACTATAGTTTCTGTTAACGAGCAATTAGAATAACCTAATATTTTAGATATATTATTCAAATCTAAAAGTTCTTCTTCTGTTAACTTTGCCAAGCCTTTATATATATTACTTGAACAAATATCCTGTCCACAGTAATCTTTCATAAGATATATTGCCTCTTCTTCAACATTTTTTATAAGTTCCTTTAGTTGCATATCTATTAGTCTACCTTCATTTCCAAGTTCATAAATGTATGTTTCTATTTCTTTAATTATCCTCATTATAAGTTCAACTCTTTGAATTGCTGTAGTAATATCTGTTAATGTTACGTTACCATTAGTTTCAAGTACATTTAAATTTACAATAGCTTTATCAAAAACCGCTGTATATTTTTCTAAAGTATGTATAGCTTGATTAGCTTTAGCTAATATTTCACTACTTTCTTTTAACACATATTTTAAATCACCTTTGTATAAAGTTATTATGTTTCTTCTTTGTGATATAGCTATAACTATGCTATTAGTCTGTTTAGCTACTCTTTGTGCTGTTCTATGCCTAGTTCCTGTTTCATATGTATTTATTGAAGAATTAGGCAATAATTGAGTATTTGCCAATAAAATTTTCTTTAAATCACTGCTTACAACTATAGCACCATCCATTTTAGCCAATTCATATATATATGCAGGAGTATAATCAGCATTTATATTAAAACCACCATCAGCTAAGTTTAGTATTTCATTGCTATCACTTAAAACTATAAGTCCACCTGTTTTTGCTCTTAAAATATTATCTAAACCCTCTCTTAATAATGTTCCTGGGGCCATCATTTTTAACACATTCATTAATTCATTATTTTTCTCTTCTTTCATATAATCCACTACTACAAATTCATAAAAGTAATAATGGGTTTCACTCCCTTCATTATTCAAAATTCCTTCAATTTTTATAACCCAATAAGTGATTGCATAAGTATGATATACTAAATTAATATTATAATAAAATGCTTTTACAAAAAAATATTAACCTTAAAATACTTTCCCCATTGCTTCCTTAACCGTTGTTATCCCTATAATATTTACCCCTTTAAATTTATCGCCTAATTTTTCTTTACTTTTATAAGGCATTATAATATTTTTAAATCCCATTTTTTGTCCCTCATTTACAATCCTCTCTATATTGGATATAGGTCGAACTTCTCCTGTTAGTCCAACTTCACCAACAAATAGTGGTCTTTCTAATTTCACTGTTCTACCTTTAGCACTAGATATTAATGCCACTGCCAATCCTAAATCTCCAAATGTCCCTTCTAAATTTAACCCACCAACTACATTAACATAAACATCACTACTATAAAAAGGTATTTTTAATTTTTTCTCTAAAACAGCTAAAATAAGACTCATCCTTGAATGATCAATCCCTACTGAAGTTCTTCTTGGCATAACTGCTTTAGTTTCACTTACTAATGCCTGTATTTCTACTAATAATGGTCTTGTACCTTCTATTGTTGCAATGACAACAGATCCTTCTTGCTCAAAAGATGTTTCTTGCAAAAACACACTAGATGCATCCAAAATTTCTTCTAGTCCACTTTCTCTCATTTCAAAGACTCCAATTTCGCTAGTGGTTCCAAAACGATTCTTTATGGTCCTTAGAATTCTAAACTCTTGTGTTCTTTCACCCTCAAAATATAAAACTGTATCAACCATATGTTCTAATACTCTAGGTCCTGCAAGTTCCCCCTGCTTAGTCACATGTGCCACTATAAAAAGTGGTATATCTTTTGTTTTGCCTATTCTCATTAAATCGTTTGTACACTCTCTAACTTGAGAAACACTTCCTGGTGCTGAAGTTATTTGAGATTTAAATAAAGTTTGAATAGAATCTATAATTACAAATACAGGATTCATATTTTCTATATGTTCTTCAATTAAATTTATACTAGTTTCTGAAAGAATATATAAATTATCACTTATACAATCTAATCTCTCAGCTCTCATTTTTATTTGTTCTTCTGACTCCTCACCAGATACATATAAAACCTTTCCATACTTATCTGCTATCCTTTTAGCAGTTTGTAGTAGTATTGTAGATTTTCCTATTCCTGGATCTCCAGATATAAGCGTTAACGAACCTTTAACTAATCCACCACCAATTACTCTATTTAATTCATTAATTCCTGTATCAAATCTTTCAAATTGACTTGATTTTATATCTTTTATATTCTGTGGCTTCCCTCCGCCACTTATAGTAACCGCTCTATTAAACACAACTGCCTTTTCTGGGACCTTAACTTCTTCTATCATAGTATTCCAGCTATTACAATTAAGGCATTTGCCCATCCATTTAGGCGACTCATATCCGCATTGACTGCATACATATACATTCTTAGTCTTTGCCATAACCTTTCCTCCAAACTTATGTAATTGATTTCTTTAAATTCATTTCTTTATTCTCTTAATACTTTAATTATATTCCCTTTTACTTATAACTCAAAGTATGTTCCAGTTTTTAAAAATAAAGGTGTAATTTCATTAATAAAATTACACCTTTATATCTTACTAATATTATTCTTTAGTTATTTTTAAGTTATCATTATCTACTGTAACAATTACACTGTCTCCAGTATTTACATTTCCTTTTAAAATTTCTTCTGCTAATTTATCTTCTATAATTTTAGTTATAGCTCTTCTTAACGGTCTTGCTCCATAGGTTGGGTCAAAACCTTCTTTTGCTAAAAATTCCTTTGCTTCATTAGAAAATTTTATATTTATATTTTGTTGTTGTAATCTATCTGATAATACATTAATCATTAATTCTACTATTTTTAATAAATCACTTTCATTTAGCTTATGGAATACTATTATATCATCTATTCTATTTAAAAATTCAGGTCTAAAAGTTAATTTTAGTTTTTCCATAATATTTTCTTTCATTTTTTCATGTCCTGTACTTGCTTCTAGTGAATTCTTAGCAAATCCAATTGTATTTTGTTTTTTTATGTCTGAAGCTCCTACATTTGAAGTCATTATTATTATGGTATTTTTAAAGTTTACTGTTTTACCTTTTCCATCAGTAAGTCTTCCATCCTCTAAAATTTGAAGCAATGCATTAAATACATCAGGATGTGCTTTTTCTATTTCATCAAATAAGATTACTGAATAAGGGTTTCTTCTTACTTTCTCTGTTAATTGTCCACCTTCATCAAAACCTACATATCCAGGAGGTGCCCCTATAAGCTTAGATACAGAATGTTTCTCCATATACTCTGACATATCAATTCTTATCAAATTATTTTCATCACCAAACATAGCTTGTGCTAAAGCTTTAGTAAGCTCTGTTTTACCTACACCTGTAGGTCCTAAGAATATAAAAGAACCTATTGGTCGCTTAGGATCTTTAAGTCCAACCCTTGCTCTTCTTACTGCTTTTGATATAGATTCTACAGCCTCATCTTGCCCTATAACTCTTCCGTGTAAAATTTCTTCAAGTTTTAAAAGCCTAGTTGCTTCAGTTTCTGTTAATTTTTCAATTGGTATATTAGTCCATCTTGAAATAATATTTGCTACATGACTTGCATCTACTATAGAATTTGCATCATTCTTTTTAGATGCCCATTGTTTTTCCTCTTTTTCAATCTCTTCTTTTATTGATTTTTCTTTATCTCTTAAAGATGCTGCTTTTTCAAAGTCTTGCATAGTTATAGCATCTGATTTTTCTTTTGTCGCTTGTTCTAGTTTTTCTTGTAAATCTTTTAAACATTTAGGTGTTGTTAAATTTTCGATTCTCATTTTTGCACCAGCTTCATCTATAAGATCTATAGCCTTGTCTGGTAAAAATCTATCTGTAATATATCTATCTGAAAGTTTCACTGCTGCCTCTATTGCTTCATCTGTAATTTGAACTCTATGATGTGCTTCATATTTATCTCTCAATCCTTTTAAAATTTCTATAGCCTCTTCCTTAGTAGGCTCATCTACTAATACTGACTGAAATCTTCTTTCTAATGCAGCATCCTTTTCTATATATTTTCTATATTCATCTAAAGTTGTAGCACCTATACATTGTATTTCTCCTCTAGCTAATGCTGGTTTTAATATATTAGACGCATCAATTGCTCCCTCTGCACCACCAGCACCAACAATAGTATGAATCTCATCTATAAATAAAATAACATTTCCAGCCTTCGCAACTTCTTCTATAATATTGTTTAATCTCTCTTCAAACTCACCTCTATATTTTGAACCTGCAAGAACAGAAGACATATCCAATGATACAACCCTTTTTTCCTTTAATATTTCTGGTATATTACCAGATGCTATTTTCTGAGCTAGCCCTTCCGCTATGGCTGTTTTACCAACTCCTGGGTCACCTATAAGACATGGGTTATTTTTCATCCTTCTACAAAGTATTTCTAAAACTCTTTCTGTTTCTTTATCTCTTCCTATGATAGGATCAAGCTTTCCTTCATATGCTAAGTCAGTTATATCTTTTCCATACTTATCTAGAGTTTTTGTATCCTTTTTATTTTTTTTGCTATAAGATTTGATATTACTTTCCTCTCCTTTAATAGCCTTTTGTATATCTTTATATAATTTTAATGGATCAGCTCCTAAATTTAAAAGTATTGTATAGGCTACCCCTTCACCTTCTCGTATAAGTGCTAAAGTCATATGTTCTGGGGATATATAATTTTGATTTAAACTTCTTGCTTCAACTAAACTAATTTCAAATAGTCTCTTTGTTCTTGGAGTTAAGGCAATTTCATTTTCACTCATTTCAATATTACCGTATCCAACATAAGTTTCTATTAAACTTTTTACGTTATCGTAGTTTACATTAAAATCATTCAATATATTTTTAGAAATTCCATCATCCTCTTTTAATATCGCCAACAGAATATGTTCTGTCCCAACATACCCATGTTTAAATTCTCTTGACTCATCATTTGCGTACATAAGCACATTTCTTGCTCTTTCAGTAAATCTATTAAACATATTAAACACCTCGCTTAATAAAATTTTCCTTAATTACTATAGCTCTGTAAAAATTTATATTGTCATTTTTAATTTCATCTTTAAATTTATCTTGTAACGCTGGCAAGCTTATATCTATTAGCAACTTATTTAAAGTAGTTTTGCTTATATCTTTAATCAAATCTAACTCTATTCCTAGCCTTATCATAGATAATAACTCCATACTTTCTTTATAATCTATAATTATTGCTGTACTTAAAATTCCTCTAGCTCTCATTATTCTATCTTTCATCTCATATTTATATCTATCCATGAGCCTTGTTCTTGCTTCTTTTTCTTTATTTATTATTTGATATATCATAGCATTAAGTCCATTAATTATTTCTTCTTCTGTAGGACCTAAAGTTATTTGATTAGATATTTGAAATATATTCCCATAGCCTTTAGAACCTTCTCCGTACAAACCTCTTATAGTCATTCCCATTTTACTAACTGCATTAAAAGCATTTTCTATCTCTTTCGTCATACAAAGACAAGGTAAATGAACCATTACAGAAGCTCTTACCCCTGTACCTACATTAGTTGGGCATGCAGTTAAATACCCTATATCACTATCATAAGCAAACTCTAACTTTTCCTCTATAATGTTATCTATTCTATTTATATTTTCATAAATTTCTTTTAAACTTAAACCACTAGATATACCTTGTATTCTTAAATGGTCCTCTTCATTAATCATTACACTAATGCTTTCATTGTTATTTAATATTACTGAACCTATATCCTTATTTTTTAGAAGGGATTTACTTACAATGTGTTTTTGAAATAACATTTCTTTTTCAATCTCTGTTTTTTCATCTAACCTTATTGTTTTAAACTCTTCTTTAAAATTTTCATTTGAGTAGAAAGCATCTTCTATATTTTTAATAATTTCATCAGCAGTTTCTTTATTAATTTTATTTGGGAAGGGATACCCTTTTAGATTTCTTGCTAGTCTTATTCTACTACTTAAGATTACATTATCCTTTAGTCCTTCAGCATTTATCCAATTTTCCATAGTACTCTCCCCCTTACCTTTCTAACTCTCTAATAATATCTCTAATTTCTGCTGCCTTTTCATACTCTTCTTTTTCTATAGCATTTTTAAGTTTTTCTTTTAACTGTAAAACTTCTCTTTTTTTCATAAGTTCATTACCATATTTTTGTGGTATTTTACCATTATGCACACTACTTAATTGAACCCTTTTTATAATAGTTGTCATTGCCTCACTAAAGCTTTTATAACATTCATCACAGCCTAGTAAACCTGTCTTTTTAAAATCTTCATAAGTTTGACCACATTTTTTACAACATACTTTATTGGATATTTGTTCTTCACGATTATTAGACATATAATCGATAAATCCACTTAAAATATTTTGAAATGAGAACTGAGATGAAAAATCTGCATCTAGACCTATAGCATTATTTTTAGCACACACTTCACATAAATGTTCCTCATATTTCACACCATTAATAACTTTTGTTATATGAAAATTGGCCTCATTCTTTTTACATCTGCTACAAATCAAAATTACCCCTCCATTTTTTATTCTAATATATTAAAAATTACGGACTTTAGTATATCTGCCCTTAATCTATTCTTACTATTGCCAATATAAGATAATGTTCTATCATTTAATGTTATTTTTATTATCTCTTTTTCTCTTTCGCTTATTATTTGTTCATCTTTTAAAGCTTCTAAAATACTTACAGTGTTATTATATGTTATATAATCTCCTATCTTTTCATTAAGGATTTCTAAAAGATTATTATGAATTGTGTATTCTATTTTTATAATTTTTATACATCCTCCTCCCCCTCTTCTGCTTTCTATGTAATAACCTTTTTCTCTTGTGAATCTAGTAGATAATACATAATTTATTTGAGATGGCGCACAACTAAAATAGTCTGCCAATTCATTTCTTTGTATCTGAATTTGATTATCTATAGACTCATCTACTAACTCTTTTATAAAATTCTCTATTAAATCTGATAATTTAGCCATAAAATCACCTTTTCCATATTCTTCATTTACCTTGACTTTCTTTGACCTTAATATTATCATACAATATTTGTATTATACTTTCAAATATTATTTTTTCCATTTCTACTTTTTATATTCACATATTATAGGGTTTCAAGTTGACTCTTAAAATTATCCATTCCAAAACTTGGATACCTAAAATAGTGAGACATGCTCCGAATCCCTTAAAATTTAACACTGCATCTTGTATAAAAATATTTTAAGGTTATTGAATAAATTTAAATTGGAGCTTGTTTCCCTATATAAAAGCACAACAAAGAACTTTTCCTTATTGGAAAAGCTCTTTATTTATATATTTTCTATCTTTATACAATGTTGAAATGCCTTTTTCAAAATCATAGTAGTTTATTTTAATACAATCATCTTCATAATATCTAATATGAACTGTCTCTTCTGATTTTAATTCCACTTCTACTAGACTTGCTTCTTTCTCATATGAAAAGTTCTTTACTTTATTTATCAATTCACATATATTACTTTTGTTTTTTATCATAATTTTCTCTCCTATCTCATTTCCTTTTTACTCTTAAGTTAATATTCTATGCTCTGTTGTTATTTCCTTTTTTTTCCATAAACATAGATGTTTTTTTCTTGTGTTTAAGAAGGATGATTATTTTTATGATAATTTATTTTTTATAATTTAAAACAGAAAGTTAATTTATGATTATATTTCAGTTATAAGAAAACATTATAGCTTATTCAACTATAATATTTTCTTGTAAATTTGTATTAGTAAATTGACAATTGTATAAATTAAAATAAATACCCTTTCTATTTAATAATTCATTATGATTTCCTTGTTCTTCAATTCCCTTACTGGTTATCACCACTATTGTATCTGCATTTTTTATTGTAGATAACCTATGCGCAACTACTATAGTAGTTCTTCCTTTGGATAATTTTTCAAGAGATCTTTGAATCATTATCTCAGTTGTATTATCTAAAGCTGAAGTTGCCTCATCTAATATTAGAATAGGTGGATTTTTCAAAAATATTCTAGCTATAGCTACTCTTTGTTTTTGTCCACCTGAAAGTTTTATACCTCTTTCTCCAACATAAGTATCATAACCATCGGGAAGAGATTCTATAAATTCATGAATATTAGCATTCTTAGCAGCTTCAATAATTTCTTCATCTGTAGCTTCAGGATTTCCGTATAAAATATTTTCTTTTATTGTTCCTGTAAATAAAAATACTTCTTGTTGAACTATTCCTATATTTTTTCTTAATGATTTTATTTCTAAATCTTTTACATCTATACCATCTATAGTAATATTTCCATCATTAACATCATAAAATCTAGGTAGCAAATTACAAATAGTAGTTTTACCTCCTCCTGATGGCCCTACTAAAGCTACAGTTTGCCCACTTTGAATATCTAGATTTATACTGCTTATAACTTCTTCACTATCTTTATATTTAAATGTTACATCATTAAATTTTATATTTCCTATAGCATTTTTTAATTCTACTGCATTATCTTTTTCAACAATATCTGTCTTTGTATTAATGATTTCTAAAAATCTTTTAAATCCAGACATTCCACTTTGATATTGTTCTATAAATGCAGTAAGTCTTCTTATTGGTTGCATAAAATATGTTATATATAAAAGATAGGCAACTAACTCTGATATAGTTATATATTCTTTATATGCAAAGTATCCACCAGCACCTATAACTACAACATTTAGCATATCTACCATAAACCTTATTCCAGCTAAGAACTCAGCCATACACTTGTAAGAATAACTTCTCGCAGTCTTAAATTGAACATTATTATCATCGAATTTTTCCATTTCATAATCTTCATTTGTAAATGCTTTGGCAACTCTAATTCCTGAAATACTATCCTCTAAACTACCATTAACATCTGCTATCTTTTTCCTCACATTATCAAATGACTTTGCCATTTTAACTCTTTTAATCATAGCAAACCAAACTATAAATGGAATAAAAGCAAATATTATCAGTGTTAAGGTTATATTTATCTTACAAAGTAGTATAAACGAACCTATTAACATAACTAAAGAAATAAATAAATCTTCCGGTCCATGGTGTGCAAGTTCAGATATCTCCATTAAATCATTGACTATTCGTGACATTAAGTGTCCTGTCTTATTATCATCAAAATAACTAAATGGTAATGTTTGCAAATGAGAAAAAATTTCCTTTCTCATATCATACTGAATTCTAACACCCATTACATGACCCCAATAATCTATTATATAATTACATATTAATTTAATAACGTATAATAAAGTTAGTGCTATTGTAAATTTTATTATCATATTAATATTTTTATTGGGAATACCGTAATCTAACAACTCTTTTGTAATCATTGGAAAAAACAGATCTAGTGCTGCAACCAAAAAAGCACATACCATATCAATAATAAATATGAGCCTATGTTCTTTGTAGTAAGAAATAAATTTTCTTATCATACTATCCCCCCATAGATTATTTTATTTTTAGTTATATACTAATGTCACTTAATATATAACTTTTAAATATAATAAAATTAACTTCTAACATTAATTTTATTCCCCAAATCTTTAAAATCTAATACAACTGAATTATTATAAATTATATAAAAATCAATCATCCATAAAAATAAACTATCCTATATTATATCATACATATCTGTATATATATGTAATTTTTTTAAAATTGATTATATTCTTTAAAAATATATTGATGATGAGATGCATCTGCATTTGTAATTATCTTATAATTTTCATCTTCATCAAATTCAACAACAGTTAAGCTAGTTTGTTTTATAAATGGAGGTTCCCATAAATCTTTAATTTCTTTCTTTTGTAGCGCACACATAAACCCTTTCAAAACTGTAGTATGAGTTACTACTAAAATTTCTTTTCCTTTATTTTCTCTTACCATTTTCATAATAGTTCTATATGCTCTGTCCCTAACTTCTTCAAAGCCTTCTGCACCCTCTACTGTTATGTACTTTTCTGGTTTGTTCCAATAATTATAATGATTTTCTTTATTTAATTCACTTATTTCTTCCTGTGTCAATCCTTGCCATACACCTAGTCTTATTTCTCTTAAATCTAAACTAGGCACTATTTCAATATTCCTATCACCTTTTATTATTTCTGCAGTTTTATAAGCTCTGTCTGATGAACTAGTATATATTTTGCTAAAATTTATATCTTTTACCCTATCTCTTAGCCATTGAGCTTGTACTTTTCCTAGTTCTGTTAAAGGAGAATCATTCCACCCTTGCATCTTACCAAGTTTGTTCCATTCAGTTTCTCCATGTCTTGTTATGTATAATTTTGTCATATACTCTCCCCCTCGTTTTAAAATTATAGTTTATATTTAAACTATTCTATAAATTCATTATAAATTTTTTTTATACTTTATTGCAACTTTAATTTTAAAATAAAAAAAGAGCCTATAAAGCTCTTTTAATCTTTTGGAGTTCTTTTACCATGTATTACTGATTCTATGTATATATCACCAACCCAATTTTTAACTCCATATGATGGCATATAATTTGTTTCTTCAAAATTATTATAATCTTTTTCGCCTTCATTATATGGTCTATATTCTTCTCTCAAAATTTTATCAGTTTCTATTTCATTTTTTCTTATTCGCTCTGATGAAAAGCCAGCCATTTTCACTTCCTCCTTTTTCTAGTATATTGAATTTTTCTGTTTGTAGCATGTTACATAAAACTTGTATGTCCTCTTCATTACTATTTTCCATCATAACAGTGAACTCATCTTCCGGTCCTATTATCTCCATATAATCGTGGATATTACTGTAGTCACTTAAATTTATTCTACCTATTATGTTCATTTTATAGTAAGACATATTAGCCCCCTAAACATTTTATTTATATTATTGCTACTTAAAATAAATATTATTCAATTAACACAAAAAAAGATGTCAATTTATTTATTGACATCTTTTTTAATACTTTATATAACTAACTTATTTCTTTTATAACTTTATTAACTACCTCTACTGGAACCTCTTCATATCTTTCAAAATTAGTATTGAACTCACCTCTTGCACCAGTTATAGATCTTAAGTCAGTAGCATAATCATAAAGTTCTGCCTGAGGTACTTCCCCTATAATCTTTTGGCCATTATCTATAGGTTCCATTCCAAGTATTCTTCCTCTTTTCTTATTTATATCTGCTATAACATCACCCATATATTCATCTGGAATTATTATCTCTATTCTCATTATAGGTTCTAATAATACCGGTTCCGCCTCTTGTAATCCTTTTTTATATGCTAAAGATGCTGCTACTTTAAAAGCCATTTCTGAGGAATCTACTGGATGATAAGATCCATCATGCAATGTAGCCTTTAATCTTATAACTGGATATCCGGCTAAAATACCTTTGTTTACGCAATCTTTTAATCCTTTTTCTACAGCAGGTATATACTGCCTTGGTACAACTCCCCCTACAACCTTATCAACGAACTCTAAACTATCATCGCCATCATTTCTTGGTTCAAATTTTATCTTAACATCACCATATTGACCATGTCCACCAGATTGTTTTTTATATTTACCTTGTACATCAGCAGTCTTTTTAATCGTTTCTCTATAAGGTGTTTTAGGAAGTTCTAAGGATACATCTACACCAAACTTAGACTTTAGTTTGCTAACTATTACTTCTAAATGGGTAGATCCAATTCCTGATATTATTGTTTCAGCATTTTCTAAATCTCTACTAACTGAAAATGTTGGGTCTTCTTCTAAAAGTTTAGATAATCCATTTGATATTTTATCCTCGTCACCTTTTGATTTAGTCATTACTGCTCTTGAATATACTGGTTTCGGGAAATTAGATGTTTCAAATGTAATCATACGTCCTTTGTTGCATAAGGTATCCCCTGTATTTGTACAATTAAGTTTCGATACTGCCCCTATATCACCAGCTTTAATTTCACTTGTTGTATACTGTTGTTTTCCTCTTAAAAAATACAATGTTCCCATTTTTTCTTCTTTCTTTTTGTTTGCATTCATAACAACTGTATCAGCTTTGGCTTTTCCAGTTATCACTCTAAACATTGATAATTTTCCAACAAAAGGATCTGCAATAGTTTTAAATACTAATGCTGAAAATGGTTCTTCTTCATTTATCTTTATATCTATATAATTATCATTTTTTAAATTTTTTGCTTTATATAATGTTGTATCAACTGGTGATGGAAAACATTCTATTATATCTTCAAGTAATGTGTGTACTCCCACCCCTGTAGTTGATGATCCACACATTATAGGAGCTATTTCTCCATCAGAAGCTCCTTTAACTAATCCATCATATATCTCTTCTTCGCTTAATTCACCTTCATTAAAATATTTATCTAATAAAACTTCGTCCATTTCTGCTACAGCTTCCATTACCATTTCTCTACATTCATCTATTTTATCTTTTATGTCTTCTGGAATTTCTGTTTCTTCCATCTTTTTTGTTTGAGGGTTAAATATTCTAGCTTTTTTAGATATAACATTTACCAATCCTTTAAAATCATTCTCTGATCCTATAGGATACTGTATAGGAACTGCTGATATTCCAAATCTATCTTGTATTTGATTTAATGTTTTTTCAAAATTACTATTTTCTCTATCTAGTTTATTTATGAAAAAAGCTTTTGGAATTTTTTTCTCTTTAGCATACTCATATGCTTTTTCTGTTCCAACTTGTATACCAGATACGGCACAAACTACAACCATTGCTAAATCTACAGCATTTAGTCCTTCTATCATCTCGCCTATAAAATCAAAATAGCCTGGAGTATCAACTAGGTTTAATTTTACATTTTCCCATTCACAAAATGACACTGCTGTTGAAATTGAAACTTTTCTTCTTTTCTCTTCTACATCAAAATCACTAATTGTGTTTCCTTCTTCTATTCTACCTAATCTATCAGTACTACCAGTATAATAAAGCAATGCCTCCATTAAACTAGTTTTACCTGAATCACTGTGTCCAACTATTCCTATGTTTCTAAGGTTATTTACCTTATATTGTTTCATAAGCTATCCCTCCCATTGATTTAGAGATTTTCCAGTGTATTTTCTTTATTCTATATTTCTTGTAGAATCCCTCTTAATATTTATAATTTTCAAAATATTAAAAATATATTTACATACTCTTAACCGTTACGAAATACATTAATTAACTACATATCAAATTATATTTTAAATAATACACATTTATTCATAAAATCAATGATTTTATCAACATGTTAAGTATAAATTGTTGATAAAATAGCTTTTCAACCTTTATATTGTTAATAATTTTCCCTAAAATTAATTTACAACCTAATTTTAGGGAAAATAAAAAAGCTAGGTTTTAATGACCTAACTTTTTTTAATTACCTGGCAACAACCTACCCTCCCACACAGTCACCCGTGCAGTACTCTCGGCGTCTAGAGGCTTAACTTGCCTGTTCGGAATGGAAAGGAGTGTTACCCTCTAAACCATCATCACCAGATTAAATTTACTATAAACTACGTATTTCGTCGTCAGCTACGGTCACTACAGTACTCACTTATTATTAATAAGCTCCGTTCCTCGTTTCTTTGCTTCCTAGAACTACTTGTTTTTATTAAATTTACTTTATTTATTTTTAAAATATGGCTCCGCGAAAAGGATTCGAACCTTCAACCTATCGGTTAACAGCCGAGTGCTCCACCGTTGAGCTATCGCGGAATATTTTCAAAATTCTTATAAACTTCGTATTTCGTCGTCAATTTCAGTCATTGTGGTACTCACTTATGTATTATAAGCTCTGTTCCTCATTCCTTCATTTCCTAGAACTACTCGTTTCTAATAATTTTA